>NZ_JBWKEZ010000009.1:127847-182519 GCF_056434525.1 Streptomyces sp. NPDC044002 | reverse complement strand
CTCCCCTCCGCCTCTCATGACTAGATGTCACCCTCCTCCCCCCCCCCCCCCCCCCTCCCCCGCCCCCCCCCCCCCCCCCCGCGCTTTCACCGCGACTTCAAACATTGCGCGGATCCGTGATCGCCCTGCCGGCGCAGCGGGCTACGGTGGCGTCCACCTGCACCAACCCCCTCTGGCGAAAGGCAACTTGTGAGCACACGGGACGACGCTCCGCACCAGGACCTCACGCAGCTGCTGGTCACGGCCGCGGACCTGCCCGCGGCGGGCCTCGACGACTTCACCGAGCTGGCATCGCCCTCGTCCGACGAGGACCCGCCGCCGATGACCGCGCAGACCCCGGAACTCACGGCCGTGCTGAACCGGGCGTTCGGCGACAAGGCCGCGCGGGAGGTCAGGACCTCGTTCATGAACGCCGACTCCTCGATCGTCGTCGACGAAGGGGTCTCGGAGCGGGTGGCGGGTGCGGCCGCGGCCTGGATGGCCGACATGCGGCGCGTCTACACCGAGTGCGCCTCGTGGACGATGAGCATCGGCGACGACGAGATCACCGTCCAGGTGGTGGACCCGGCCGGCGACCCGAGCGAGCCGCTCAAGGTGGAGCAGCTCTTCGGCAACGAGGGCGACGGGGGCTATGAGGCCCTGATGCGCACGATGCTGGCCGGATCGCCCGGGCAGCAGGCACGGATCACCACCCTGCTGGTGCGCCACGGCGACCGGGCCCTGGAACTGACGTTCCGCAGCCTGGCGGGCGACCCGGACGGGCCCGAGGCGGCCCGCCTGGCGGCCGAGACGTCGAAGTTCCTCGCACTGGCGCCGTCGAAGTTCCTGGGCCTGCCGCCCCGCTAGGGGGTCGACGGGGTGGGGCGGTCGCGGGCCGTGCGCAACTCGTCGCGCGTCGGGGCGTTGGTCAGTGCCGACCGGCCAGACACCGAAGACCCGCAGGATCGGAGCCCCCGTGCGCCCCGTATCACCTCACCCCCTCAGGCGCCGCGTCATGCGCTGCCTCGCGCTCGTCACGGTCACCGCTGCCACGGCCCTGGGCCCCGCCATGGCCGCTCCGGTGCCCGATGCTCCGGTGCTCGACCGGGAGTTCGCCGACCCGGACATCGTGAAGGTGGGCAGTACGTACCACGCGTACGCCACCAACGGCGACGGCAGGAACGTCCAGCACGCCACCTCCCGCGACCTGAAGCGGTGGCAGGCCGGCAGCGGCGACGTCCTGCCGGTGCTCGGCGGATGGGCAGCGCCCCGGCGCGACCTGGTGTGGGCGCCGGAGGTGTACGACAGCGGCGACGGCTTCACCCTGTACTACACGGCCCATGACCGGGCGAGCGACCGGCAGTGCATCGGCGTCGCGCGGTCGCCGTCGCCGGACGGCCCGTTCCGGCCGGTCGGGGACGGGCCGCTGGTGTGCCCGGCCGCCGAGGGCGGCGCGATCGACGCCTCCACGTACACCGAGGGCGGGCAGCGCTACCTGCTGTGGAAGAACGACGGCAACTGCTGCGGCGCGGACACCTGGCTGCACCTGCAGCCCGTCTCGTGGGACGGCACCCGTACCACCGGCGACCCGGTCAGGCTGCTCAGGCAGGACCCCACCGGGGAGGGGGGCGTGGTGGAGGCCCCCACCCTCGTCAAGCGCGCGGGGCGGTACGTGCTGTTCTACTCGGCCGGCGACTACAGCGGCGACCAGTACCGGACCGGCTACGCGGTGGCCCCGGCCCTCACCGGCCCGTACACCAAGGCGGCCAAACCGCTGATGACGACGGAGACCCTCTCCGGCGCGGTGCGGGGCCCCGGCGGACAGGACGTGGTGACCGGCCCCGACGGCCGCGACCGCATCGTCTTCCACGGCTGGCGCGACGACCCGCGCCGCCGGGTGATGTACGCGGCCGACCTGGGCTTCGCGAACGGCTACCCCGTCGTGCGCGGCAGCAAGGTCGTCTACCAGGCGGAGAACGCCCTCGTGCACCACGCGGCGGTCCGGGACGCGCCGTCCGCCTCGGACGGCAGGGCGGTCGGCGGCATCGACCATGCCGACAGTCACGTGGAGTTCACGGTCTTCGCGGCGTCGCCAGGCGAGCACCGGCTGTCGGTGTGGTTCGGCAACGGCTCCCGGGACGGCGCGCAGGCCCCGGTGGAGGCCACGCACGGCCTCACGGTCAACGGCAGGGCCGCGGGCACCGTCCGCTACCGGCACACCGGCTGGGACAGCTGGGCGACGGCGGAGGCCTCCGTCGCCCTGAGGGAGGGCTGGAACACGATCCGCCTGTCGAAGGGCGAGTACTTCGCCGAACTGGACGGCGTGGAAGTGGCCTGACGAACGGCCGGACGCCCAGCGCCCCCTTATTGCAACTCACTCGCAATAAGGGCAGGCTGTGCCGTGCCAGAACGATCAGACGATCCCCCACCCGGAAAGGGGGCGTGCCCGATGGGCGGCACCTCCGCGGTTCCCGACCTCCCCCACGGCCAGGACGACACGGCCTGGGCCGTGCACGCGTGGGTCCACGGCTGGGCCGTGTCGCGCGGCGCCGCCGACCCCGTCCCCGCGCCCTGGGGCTTCACCCTCGACGTCGGCCTCCCCGGGCACGTCGCGCGCCACGTGCTGACGGCCGCGGACGAGGCGGCCGTCCGCAAGATCACCGAGAACCCGGCCGCCCCCGGCACATGGCTGAAGGCACCCGCACCGCCGGAGGAGTTCGAGTCCTGGCTGGGGCCCGGCTGGTCCCTGGCCGGCGGGCCCGGCTTCCTGATGTCCGCCCCGCCGCGCGCCGCCCGCGCCGGGGCTCCGCGGGCGGTCGCCGACGGCTACCGGCTGGACACGTGGATCCGGGACGGCGTCGCCCGCGCCCTGGTCCGCACCGCCGAGGGCGCCTTCGCCGCACGCGGCCAGGCCGGCATGGCCGGTCCCGTCTTCGTCGTCGACCAGGTCGAGACCGACCCCGCCCACCAGCGCCGGGGCCTGGGGCGCCTGCTGATGCACGCCCTCGCCGACGCCACCGCCGACCGGGGCGCCACGGAGGGCGTGCTGGTCGCGACCCCGGAGGGCCGGGCCCTGTACGAGAAGACGGGCTGGCGGGTACTGGCCCCGCTGACGGGCGCCGTCCGCAGCTGATCCGAACGGCCGCTCACAGTCCGCGGATGGCCTCCGCCAGGTCGGAGCCGTACGACGCCCAGCAGACGACCGACCCGTCGGTGTCGAGCTGCCCCATGAACCACTCCCCCTCGGCCAGCACGAGGCACAGGCCGTGGAACGAGAGGATCACCTCGGGCCGCAGGATCGCGTAGTCGCTACGCCCGTGCTCCTCGACGACCACGAGCCGGCCGAGGTCGAGCGGGGCGGCACTCCGGTCCTGCGACAGCTCGCGGATCCGCTCGATCGTCCAGCCGGCAGGCAGGTCCGCGGTCCCTGTCGGACGGTGCATCAGACCGCGCCGAAGCCGCGGAAGGTCCCCGACCCGTCGGCGGCATCGGCGAAGTCCGCGAAGTCCATGTTCGAGATGACGAGGTTCGCGGACACGTCGGGAAACCACCGGGCCGGCACCCTGAACGTCCGCCCGGGTTCCTCCCAGAGGTCCACGGCCAGGAGCGGGTGGGCCGGATCCGCCATCGTCGTCGAGTCCGCCAGAAACATATGGACGACCACCTCGCCCTCGTCCTCGTCCGCGGCGGCCTCCTCGGCCAGCAGTGCGCGGACCTCCACGCCCGCGAAGCGGGGGTCGCTGACGTAGGTGGCGTTGGAGTCGCCGCCGCCGGCGGCGGCGAGCGCGGCCCGGACCGCGTCCCAGGCCCCCTCGTCGTCGAAGTCGGTACGTACGACCAGTGAGGTCAGGTCATCGGGCTGGGGCAGCGGCATGGACGGATCCTCTCACCCGGCACCGACTTCCGGGCAGGATAGGCTGCTGCCCCACCGAGCGAGGGGAACGCACCGCCGTGCCCGAAAGACCGCGGCCGGAGGACGCCCTCGACGCGCTCCGCACCGAACTGGCGCCAGCAGCCGTACGACCGCGAACGGCCGGGGCGACCCTCCGGGACGCGTGGCCGGCCTTCGCGCGTTTCGGACGGAGGCGCTTCGCGACGGCGTCCACCCCCGACTCCGACGGCTTGCTCTTCCAGTACGGCACGTACGCCTTCAGCGGGCGGCCGATGTTCACCGTGGACCTCACCCGACAGTTCGGCATCGGCGGCGACGACGACGAACACGACCACTACATGCAGGTCCACTGCGAGTTCCGCTACGAGCCCGCACCGGACCTCGACGCCTTGGAAAGCTTCGGGTCCTGGTACTTCCACGACGCCGACGAGAACCTCGACGAGTGGTTCGCCGCCATGGCGAACCGTCTCGGACCGCTGCTACTCGACCGCACGCCCTGCGAAACCGACCTGTACGAGGAGACGCTGTAGCCCCTGGCCCCGGCACCGAACAGGCCGGCGGACATCCAGCCCCCCTTGCCCAGGTCGACCATCAGGCCGCCCAGCAGCGCCGCGACCCCGTTCCGACGACGCCGACGACCGTCAGGGGCAGGGCTACCCGCAGTGCGGGAGGCGACTGTAGCTGTTCACCCACCCGGTGAATCGCACACGCATATGATTCTGTCCATGGGACCGTTGAAGCCTAATCTCGTGGACCTGCTGGCCGCCCTGTTCTGCTTCGCGGCCGTCTTCGCCGTGATGTCGAAGGTCCTGCTCCCGCGGATCGGGAAGGCGCTCGAGGTCCGTGAGTACGCCATCGAGGGCGTGTCGGGGCTGGCCGGGGGGACCCGGCTGGAGGCAGAGCGCGTACTGGCCGTGTGCCAGGCCGAGTTGGCCGCCGCCCGGCAGGAAGCCTCGCGGATCCGGCAGACCGCGCTCGAAGAGGGTGCGGCGCTGGTCGCCGCGGTGCGCGCGGAGGGGGTGCGGGCGCGTGAGGAGCTGGTCGCCGCTTCTGCCGTGCAGCTCCAGGCGGACCGGGGGATCGCCGAGGCCGCGCTGCGCGAGGACGTGCTCGGGCTGGCCACCGAACTCGCCGGACGCATCCTCGGCGAGCCGCTCACCGACGCCCGGCGCAACCGGTCCGTCGCCGAGGCGTTCTTCGCCGAAGTCGAGTAGGGGCGGTGGGTCGCTGGTGAGCGGCGGATACGAGGAGGCGGGCTTCCGGTTCGGGTGGCGCGGCAGCCACTACCCGGGCGGGCCCGTCGAGGAGCTGTGGCTGGCGGTCGGCGGGGAGCCGGGCGGCGGCTGGTGCTTCGACGCGTACTTCATCGGGCGCACACCGCTGCCCGGCGGCGCGCCGCTGGCCGCCGCGTTCGCGCGGTGGCTGCTGGCCGCCGCGCCCGAAGGCCGGTACGAGGAGGAGTTCCTGCTGCTCGACGGTGAACCGCAGAGCGGTTCACGGCGGCTCGCGGACGGGACCCTGCTCACCGTGGAAGTGCTGTTGGGCCGTGAGGAAGCGGGCGGCCCCGAGTACCTCCAGGTGCTCCTGTTCGGCGAGGTCGGCGGGTACGCCTTCGAGGTGTGCGCACCGCTGGAATGCCGGCGGGTGGTCCGCGCCGAACTCGAAGCCGCTGCGGAGCGGCTCCTCGGCGGCACGGAACGGCCGCCGGGCCGGGCTTGAGGGCGGCTGGAAACCACGTGCTCCCAGGCCGCCTCGGGTGCGACACTCCCGTGTTGATCTGATCGTTTACGGGGGGCGCACGCCATGCACAGAGGTACCGGACTGCTGACGAGACACGGCCTGGCGGTGCTCGCCGCGGCCGCCGTCCTGACGGGTTGCGGGCCCGCCGAACCGCAGGACGGCTCCCCCGCCGGGGCATCCGCCTCGCACGCGCCCCGGGCCGCCGCGGCAACGCGTGACTCCGTCGAGGCGGACATCGTGGCCGCGCTCCGCAAGGCGGGCATCGACCCGGCGGCGGGCGGGACCACCCCGGTCCGGGGCGGGGCGAAGCGGCCGGACATGTTCGACTGGATCGGGGTCCTCAAGGCCCCTGAGGCCGAGCCGGCCCGGGCCGCGGCCGGTGCCGAGCTGGAACGCCTCGGCTGGCGGAAGGTCTCCGAGAGCGGCACGGTCCACCGGTACGAGAAGGACGACTGGAACCTGCTGTGCGCCGCCATGGGCGCGGAGGAACTGCCGTCCCTCCAGGAGGGGACCGGCGCGCTCTCCTTCACGGCCACGAAGCGCGACGGGGACGCTTCCTGACGCTCCGGCACCGGCACCGGGGCTCAGCGGACGTGGTTCTTGAGGACGTCGGTGTCGTCCAGGGTGATGTCCACCGGCGCGGGGATCCGTACGGTGTCGCCGAAGAAGAACGTCTGGGTGTGGTACCGGCCGTTGACCGGGTCGGCGTGCAGGACCAGCGAGCCGTTGTCGCGGTCGATGAGGAGGTAGACCGGGATCTCCTGTTCCGCGTACGCGCGCGGCTTGTCCTGGCGGTCCCGCTGGTCGGTCTTCGCGTCGTACGAGGTGACCTCCAGGACCATGACGACGCCGTCCGCGGCCGCCCACTCCCCCTGGCCCGCGAAGTAGCCCTTGGGGGCGAGGACACCGTCCGGGCGGGCGTTGCCGTTCCCGTACGTCTCCACGCGCAGGCCCTGCTCCGGGTACAGGCGCAGGTCGGGGCGCTGCCGCATGCAGTGTTCCAGCAGCCACATGATGATCTCGCCGTGGTCGCCGTCGGGCACGGGCTTGACTCCCAGTTCTCCGTTGATGAGTTCGAGTTTGACGTCGTGCTGTGCGGCGGCTTCCGCGATGGCTTCGAAGGCCTCGCGGCTCATCTGCGGCCAGTCTCGTGTGATCACGGTGTCCTCCCGGTAGGGCCGTGGCCAGGGTATCCAGCCGCCGTCGGGTGCGGCACGCCGCGTCGCGTCGCATCGCGTCGCATCGCATCGCGTAGTGGCCGCGGGCGTTCCGGGCAGCCGGCCGGCCGGCCGCGGGTGGTCGGCCGGCCGGGCCCGGTCAGGCCCCGGTTTCCGTGGTGCGGTAGCCGCTGGCCTGGAGGGTGAACATGGCGGCGTAGTCGCCGTCCAGGGCCATCAGCTCGTCGTGGGACCCGGACTCGACGATGCGGCCGCCCTCGAAGACGAGGATCCGGTCGCAGTCGACGACGCTGGCGAGCCGGTGCGAGATCAGCACCGTGATCTGGTCCCGGCGCAGCCGGCCGCGCAGCACCGCCTCGTACACGGCGTGCTCGGACGGCGGGTCCATGCTCGCCGTCGGCTCGTCCAGGAGCAGCAGGACGGCCTCCTGGTACAGGCCCCGCCCCACGGCGATCTTCGCCCACTGCCCGCCGGAGAGCTGCTGCCCGCCCTTGAACCGCTTCGACAGCAATGCGTTCCACTGGCCGGGCAGTGCGGCGATGACCGCGTCGGCGCCTGCGGCCCGTGCGGCGGCCATGGCGCGCCGGGGGTCGGCCTCGGTGAGGCTGCCGGCGCCGGCGGTGATGTTCGACAGGGCGCTGAACGGGAACCGGACCGGGTCCTGCAGCACGCAGGCGACGCGCTGGTGGACGGACCGGGCGTCCATCTCGCGTACGTCGACGCCGTCCCAGCTGACGCTGCCGCGCTGGGCCTCGTACAGGCCGGCCAGGAGTTTGGCGCACGTCGACTTCCCCGACCCGTTGAGGCCGACGAACGCCACCGTCTCCCCGGCGCGGAGGGTGAAGGAGACTCCGTCCAGGGCGGGCTTGTCCTTGCCGGGGTAGGTGAAGTGGACGTCGCGGACGGTGATTTCCTCCACCCGGTCCGGCGCCCGGACGTCGGAGGTGCGGGGCAGGAGGCGGCGGCTGCGTTCCTGGACGGCGAGGAGGTCGTCGACCCAGAGGGCGTGCTCGTAGACGAGGTGGGCGACCTCGATGAGCCGCGTGAGGGAGGACTGCCCCGCCTGGATGGCCAGGACGGCGCCGGCGCCCGCGGCCAGCGGCAGCCAGCCGGCGATCAGCATGGCCGCGAGGGCCGCGTAGGTGATGCCGGTGCCGGTGCCGCCCACCGCCCGCCCGGCGAGGCCCAGCAGGGCGGAGCCCACGCCGAGGCGGGTGTCCTCCTCGGCGATCCTGGTGGTCAGGCGGCGGTGCTCGGCGAGCAGGGCGCCCTGTGCGGTGTCGGAGCGCAGCTCGGCGGCCGCGTCCACGTCAAGCAGCAGCCACGAGAAGACGCGTACGCGGCGTTGCAGGGCGTTCCAGCGCTTGAACGAGCGGAAGCGGGCGCGGGCGCTGTGCACGGCGGCCACGCCCACCGGCAGGACGGACAGCAGCAACAGGGGGAGGAGGAGCGGGTGCAGGACGCCGAGCACGCCGGCGGTGCCGAGGAGGGAGAGGGCCGCTGCGGCGAGGGAGACGACCTGGCCCACGATCATGCGGGCGTAGAAGAGCCCGCGGTCGTTGGCGCGGTGGACCTCGTCGTGCCAGTCGGCGTCTTCGACGGCTTCGAGGCGCACGTGCGCGGTGAGGTGCAGGAACTCGCATTCCAACGCGGTGCGGATCTTGGGGGTGACGCGGGCCTGGGCCACGGCCACGGCTGCTTCCAGCAGGGCCCGGGCGGCGAGGAAGCCGGCCACGAGGACGATCTCGGGGACGGCGGCGCGGACCCGGTCGGGCGTCGGGCCCTCGGCGAACAGGTGCTGGAGGACCCTGACGGAGGCGATCAGGCCGAAGGCCGTCATGGCCGCGGAGGCCAGCTGGCAGAGGACGGCGGCGAGGGTGGCCCGGCGGTCCGCCTGCCAGGCGAGCCGGCCGATGAGGGCGGTGATGCGGGGGAGGCGGGCGAGCACCTGACGTACGGTGGCGCTCGCGGCGGCGCCGTCGTGGACGGACCAGTACGCCTCTTCCAGCCCGTCGGTCATGTCGCCGTCCTCCGGCCCGGCGGGCACCGCGGCCGGGGGCGGGGGCAGGGACGGCGCGGCCGGCGGGGCGGACCGCTGGCCGGGCACGGTGCGGGCCGCCGCTGCCGCCGCTTCGGTGGGCTCGCTCATGCCGCCCACCTCGTGTCCGGTCGTACGGCGCGGTGCGCGCGGATGCCGGACGGCTGTGGTCGCGCGGGGCGGGCGGCGGGGGAGGTGCGCCGCCGCTGTTCGAATCCGAGGCGGCAGGGGGCGGGTGCGGGTTCGGGATGCACGGTGTCCTCCATCTGGGCGGCCGGTTGGCACTGGTGCTCCAAGAACGCCCCGGTTCTACGCCCGTAACGGCCCCGGAAGGACGAATCCCTCGAACGCGAATACGGCCCCGGCGGGCGGGCCAGCAGCCGCCTGCCCGCCCGCCTTTGAACCCACACGTTCGAGTGGTCGGCAACGCCCGGCACCCGATCAGGGGCTTGCCTCTACTTCACCACCGGGTAAGCGGAAGTCGGCGGCATGCGGGTGGGGGGCACCGTCGGGACCGGCCCGCGGGTCGGCACGGAGGTGGACGGGCTCGCCGTCGGAACGGGCGTGGAGGTCGGGACCGACGTGCAGGCGGGGCTCGGCGCCGGAGCCGGCGGGGAGGTCGGGACGGTGGTCGGAGCCGGTACGGAGGTCGGAGCCGCCGTGGGCGTCGCAGCCGAAGTCGAGGTCGGAGTCGGGGCGTACGTCGGAACCGGCGTGGGTGTGGGGGCGTACGTCGGAACCGGCGTGGGTGTGGGCGTCGCAGCCGAAGCCGCGGCCGGAGCGGGGGCGTACGACGGGATCGGTGTGCGGGTCGGAGCGGACGTCGGGGGCGACGTCGGGACCGGCGCCATGGTCGGAGGCGGGGTCGGGGTCGGTGACGCGCACGTGGGGCTCGGGCTCGGTATCGGGTCCGGCGTCGTGGGGTCGGCCTGGGCCATGCCGGTCGCGAGCGCGATCCCGGCGATCACGCCGGACGCCGCGACCGCGGCAGCAGCCGCAGCCGTGGTCATACGGGTTCGGTGATTGCGCATGTGGTGGTTCCCCCCTGGTCAGCTTGCGGGCCGGCGCGGTCGCCGACCATGATCCAAAGCCAACACCCTCCGTCGCCGACCCGCAACAGGCTTCCCGCCGACCCCACTACGCCCCTACGTGCACCAGTGCGAGTTCCCGCGCCGTCAGGGGCGGGCCGGTGAGGGGTGGGCGGCGGGGGCCCCGTACGGCTCCCAGCAGGACGCGCGGTCTGGCCAGCGCGGCGAGCGGGGTCTGGAGGGAGGTGACGTCGGTGAGGTCCTTCACCATGGCGAAGCTGCCGCAGCTCGTCGTCACCAGGCGGTCCACGTAGCGGGCCAGGATCCTGTCCCTGCGGTTCGGGCTGCCGCCCCGCACCCCCGGGTAGAAGATGTCCTGCCCCGTGGCCAGGTCCCAGGCGGCGTCGACCCGCTTCGCCACGGCCCGCTGGACCTGCCGCGCGAGATGGGGGGCGTCCACGCCGCGGGCGCGGGCCTTCTCCCGGAGGATGGCGGCCGACTGCGCGGCGACCGACATGCCGTGCCCGTACACGGGGTTGAACGCGGCGAGGGCGTCGCCCAGGACGACGAAGCGCTCGGGCCAGTCCCGCACCTGCTCGAAGTACCGGCGCGTGTTGTGCGTGCTCCTGCTGACCGTCACGCCGGTGAGCGGCTCCAGCCGGGAGATGATCTCCCCGACGACGGGATGGCGGAGTCTGCGGGCGAAGGCCTCGAAGTCCTCGGCGGCACCGGTCGGTTCGCCCGCCCGGGTACCCGTCTGGGTGACGATCCACCGGCCGTCCTCGACCGGCAGGATGCTGGCGCTCTGCCCCGGGCACCCGCCGCGGGGGTCCGCGTGCACGCTGACGATGGGGAAGCCGGCACTTCCCGCCGGGGCGCGGAAGACACGGGTCGCGTACACCAGGCCGAGGTCCACCGCGCGCTCGGGTGCGGGGCGCACCCCCAGGTCCGCCAGGTACCGGGGCGCGCGCGAGCCCCGCCCGCTCGCGTCGACGACGAAGTCGGCGTCCAGGGTGCGGTGGCGGCCGTCCGCGCCGCGGATCCTGACCCCGGTGATCCGGGAGGCGCTGCCTGACAGGCCTTCGACCCGGGTGCCCTGGAGGAGGGTCACTCCCCCGCAGGTCAGGACGAGGTCGCGTACGACGGAGTCCAGGAGGTCGCGGCTGCATCCGATCACGAAGTGGGTCTCGCGGTCCCAACGCCTGAACCAGCCCTGCCCGCTGAGCGCGACCATGCCCGTGGGGACCGGAATGCGGTTCGCGCCGGCGGCCAGCCAGCGGTCGGTGATCCCCGGGAGGAGCGCCTCGGCGGCGCGGGCTCCCCCGCTCCAGAGCATGTGCGCGTGACGTGCCTGGGGGAGCCCCTTGCGGGGGAGCGGCCGGTTCGGCAGCTGATCGTTCTCGACGACGAGTACGTCGTCGACCGCCCCGCGCAGGGCGCTGGCGGCGAGCATCCCGGCCAGGCCGCCGCCGATGACGACGGCACGCCGGCGCACCGTCGGGACGCCGGCGCGGGCCTGGGTGGTGGTCGGCTCGGGCACGTGACTGCTCTCTACGATCTCTGCGGGCTCAACGGGCTCAACGGTCCCTGCGGGCCGCCGACGGGTGGTGTTCCCGTCGGCGGGGGCGGGGTGCGCGGGCCCGCGTCCTCGGCGGGCCGTGGCGTCGGGGTCACTCGGCCCGGCCGGAGCGGGCCGGAGGAACGTCCCTGGGGGCCGGGACCCAGGGCGGGGCCGCGCACAGCGGCCGCCGCGCGGCGGCGCCTTCGAGCAGCGCCATGGCCCGTACCGCGTCGGAGAACCGTACGAGTCCGTCGTCGCTCTCGGTCAGGGACTTGAGGCCGCCGCCCCCGTCCCCGTCGCCCTCGCCCGGCCGGGTGCGCAGGGAATCGAACGCGGCGATGACCAGTGCGGCGCGGGCCGCCGCTTCCGGTGCCAGCGCTCCGGGGCCCCCGTCGGGCGCCCGCTCGTCCGGCCCCGCCCCGGGCTCCAGGTAGGGGGCCAGGAGCCGCAGACCGTCCCGGATGTCGCAGGTCCGCCGCAGGTGGCGCCTGCTCAGGGACGACCACCAGGGTATGCGCACCAGTTCGTACGGGATCACCGCGCGCATGGCCTCCCACAGCGGACCGAGCCGCCTGTAGCGCGACCGCCGGCGCCACCACCCCACCAGGCTCTGGCCGACCGCGGGCAGGGCGAACCCGACGCATTGGAGCAGGGAGGCCAGGGCGGCCAGGGAGGGAGCCACGGTCGTGCTGACGGCATCCCAGTCGCGGCCCGCCCATCGGGCGCCGACGGCGAGGAGCTTGAGCACGGCGTAGCCGAAGTTCAGGACCCCTCCGGCGACGATGAGGACGAGCCCGGCGCGCAGCAGGCCGCCCACGTCGCGGGCCCAGCGGCGGCACAGGACGGACAGCAGGACGGTCGCCACCGCGTGCGCCAGGACGTAGAGGACGATCATCTCCCGGATGAACGGCGTGGTGGCGTAGTACGTGTCGAAGTCCCGCAGGCGTTCGTCGGGCGCGTCGCCGAGGGCGAACAGGGCGAGCAGCGCCACGATGACGGCCCCGTAGACGCCGGCGCACCAGCGGGTGGCCCTGCGGCGCTGTTCGTCCGGTCCTCCCCGCCACGTCAGCATCAGGATGATCACGCTGGCGCTCCCGGCCGTGACCAGCGCGAAGACCAGCGGAGCGGAGAAGTTGGCGACGCCCGTGAGCCGGTTGACCTGGGACACCGTCGACGGTGCGGCGAAGAAGAACACCACGGCGCCCACGGGGATCACAACGCCCACCGAGCGGACCAGCGGGTCACGCCAGTGGCGTACGAGGCCCGGCACCCGCATCGCGAAGGAGACGAGCAGAAGGGCGGCCGGAAGGTAGTAGTAGAGGTTGTTCACCTCGCCCCCCTCACGGCCGGTACGCCGTACGGCGGCGCGGGGTCAGGTGCGGGGGCAGGCCCGGGAGCCCGCGCGGGGGCAGGCCCGGGAGCCGGCGCGGGGGCCGGCGCGTGCACGTGCTGTAAGCCGGTGTGCTCGGCCACGTTCCCGTTCCTCTGTTCCACGAGGTCGCCGACGGACTGCCGAACTTCCCACTGCTCGAACACGCTTCTCCCCAATGCCCTTGTCCGCGTGAGGCGGGCGTTCGCGCCCAGGCGGATTCCACACGGCCGGTCTGCCCGGCCGCCGCACCCGGTCGGCGGCACGCCTCAGCGCGTGCCGCCGGCCGGATCCTGCTCGCCCTCGGCCGCGCGCTCGTCCATGTAGTTGTCGAGCCACTCCAGCAGCCTGGTGCGCCCCTGATCGGGCAGCAGGGCGGCGCGCAGGGCGATGCCGTCGACGCCGTGCCGCTCGTAGAGACTCGGCCGCCGGGCGCCGGCCGGGGCCGCCGCGAGCGCGCCGCGCTCGCTGTGCTCCTGGTACTCCTGCAGCAGCGTCTTCTCGACGACGGCCAGTGCGCAGCTCAGGGCCTCGGTGTCCTCCGACTGGAGGAAGCCGGCCGGGCGCCCGAAGAAGCGTTCCAGGCGCGCGCAGTGGTCCATCGTCGGCCGGCGGTCCCCGCCGAGCATGGCCTGCACCTGCTGCCGGGAGATGCCGCTCTGCCGGGCGATCTCGCCGTGCGAGAACTTCCGGCCGTTCTCCTTGAGGTACGTCTCGTGGAGGAGGTCCAGCCGCTGCCGGAACCTCTTGTGGATGTCCGGCTCGCCCGCCGGACGCCCCTGGAGGAGTGCGCGCACGACGTCGAGGGGTACCCCGGATGCGCGGTGGAGCTCTTCCGGGACCAGCACCTCGTCCCGGGTCCGGCCGAGCTTGGCCCCCAGGTCGACGATCCGCGCCGCGGCCTCGGCCGACTGCGAGGCGGTCGCCGCGGATACGGAGAAGGCTGCTGTCACCGGCTGGTCTCCCGAAGTCGCGCAGGACGGATCACCCACCCCGGTGTGCCGGGGAGGCGGAGCCGCCGCCGGAGCGGCAACTGCCGCCCCGATGCTGCCACAGCCGTGGCAGGTGCACATAGGCCTCCGGGCAGACTGCCACAGCGGTGGCAGCGGTTCGGTGGCGGTACCCGGCCCTCACCCGACCCGGGAGGAAGGATCCTGGCTGGGCGCTGCGGCGGCCTCGCGTTCGGCGGCGGTCAGCGGGGGTTCCTGGAGGTGCGGCTTCTTCGGGCCGAAGAGCATGGGGACCAGCACGTCGGGGGAGAACAGCCGCGTCGCGGGCTTCGACAGGCTCATGACGTCCAGCAGGGCGCCGAGCGCCCGGGGGCTGCGGGCGGCCGTCTCGACGGCGCGGTCGACGAACCGGGTGAGGAACCGCTCGACGGCCCTGGGCGGTGTGGCACTGGCACCCGGGTAGCAGGCGTCCTGGCCCACGGCCAGGTCCCACGCGGCGGAGACAGGCCGCGCCGCCGCGCGCTGCACGCGGCGGGCCGTGCCGGGGGCGGTGAGGCCGGAGGAGGCCAGTACGCCCCTGAGGGCGAGGGCGGACTGCGCGGCCACGGTGAGGCCGTGCCCGTAGACGGGGTTGTAGCCGGCGACGGCGTCGCCCAGGACGACGAACCCGTCCGGCCAGTCCTTCATCTTCTCGTAGTAGCGGCGCTGGTTGGCGGTGCTGCGCGTGGTCACGACGCCGCCCAGGGGTTCGGCGTCCCTGACGAGTTCGCCGATGACGGGGTCGCCCAGGCCCAGGGCGAAGCCGGTGAAGGCGTCGGGGTCCTTGGTGGGTTCGCCGCCGCGCGAGCCGGAGAGGGTGACGATCCACCGGCCGTCCTCGACGGGGAGGATGATGCCGCCCTGGCCGGGGGCCTTGGCCGGGTTGGCCTGTACGTTGACCAGCGGGAAGCCCTCGCCGGTCGTTCCGGGAGCCCGGAAGGTGCGGGTGGCGTAGGCGACTCCCGCGTCGACCTGCCGCTCGGTGACGGCGGGCAGGCCCAGGGCCCGGAGCCAGGCCGGGGCCCGTGACCCGCGCCCGGAGGCGTCGACGACCAGGTCGGCGGTCAGGGTCCGCGTCCCGGTGCCGATCCGGGCGGTGACACCCGTGACGCGGCCCGGTCCGCCTTCGAGGCGCTCGACGGCGGAGTCCTCGTGGACGGTGATGCGGCTGTCGCCCAGGACGCGCTGGCCCAGTACGCGCTCGCGCAGGACGTGGTCGAGGAGGTTGCGCGAGCACACGAGGATCCGGTGGGGGGTGCCGCTGCCGCCGCCGCTGCCGAAGCGGCGGAACCAGACCTCGTTCGGGGCCCGGGAGACCATGTCACCCATGATGGGGACCAGCCGGCCGCCCTGGGCGACGACGCCGTCGACGAAGCCGGGGAGGAGTTCCTCGAAGGCCCGTACGCCGCCGCTCCAGACGAGGTGCGCGTGGCGGGCCTGCGGGACCCCCTTGCGGTCCTCGGGGCCGGCGGGCAGCGTGTCGCGCTCGATGAGGGTGACGTCGGCGAACTCGGCGAGGACGGAGGCGGCGAAGAGACCGGCGGCACTGCCGCCGATCACGAGGGCGGTGGGCCGACCTGAGTTGGCTGTGTGTGACATGTGATGCTTTCTGTCGTGGCCGCCTGCCGGCGGATCCTCGCGGCGGTCCGGGTGCGGTGGAGCGCGCGCGAGAGCTCGTGGGTGTGGCCGGTGACGTCCGTGATGCCGGTGATGTGTTGGTGGTAGCGGTGGTGGCTGTGGTGCCGGCCGGGCCGGGGCTGCCGCCCGGCGGGGACGGGACCCCGTCCGGCACGGCATCGACGCGGGCGGGCCCGGTCGTCGATGGACTCCTCGGGCGCGGCAGCGCCGAGCGCTCCCCCAGCGCCCGGGAACGGATGCTGCTGCGATCACCGAGTTACGTGTAGTCACCATACGTGCTGTGGCCACCTTTTGGGTCGGCAAGGGCGTTCGGCTGACGAGCCCAGGGGCAGGGCGTCACCATGGCTCCATGACCGCCCCCAGCCCTGCCCAGCGGCTCGCCGACCACGTTCAGCACCTCCTCGGCGAAGGGCCGTTCCCGCGGCCCGGCGGATGGACGCACATGGGTGCCGTCATCTGCGACGTCAGCTTCCAGCCCCGCTGCAACTACGAGACGACCCTGCGGCCGCGGCTCCTCCGGCTCCAGGCGGACTGGCCGGACGCGAGCACGGTCCGCGGGTTCCGGAGCCGTCTGGCCACGGAGGACCTCGCCGTCGCCATGAGGTTCAACCACGCCCGGAAGGTCGCGACGGCCCGCGCCCTCACCGACCTCCTGGCTGACCACGGGGTCGACACCCGCGAAGACCTCCGCACCTGGCTCGGCCACCAGGCCAACCGCGCCGCCCTGCGCACGGTGAAGGGGGTGGGGCCGAAGAGCGTCGACTACATCGGCAACCTCGTCGGCCGCTCGCAGGTCGCCGTCGACGTCCATCTGCGCGCCTTCGCCGCGGACGCCGGTGTCGCGGGCCTCCCCTACGAGCGGCTGCGCGCGGTGTACGAGGAAGCCGCCGCACTCCTCGGGCACGACGAGGCCGGACTGGAGCACGCCGTGTGGCGGCACGGGGCGGGAGCGGCCTGACCGACGCCCCGGACCCGGCGCCGCCCACCCCGGCCGTACGAGGATCGGCCATGGACACCACCACCGCCGCCCCCGCCCCCACCCTCACGGAGCGCCGGTCGCCCTGGGTCGTCTTCACGCGCCGCGACGACCCCTGGGTCACGGACGGGACGGCCGCACTCCGGGAACGGGGCGGCCGGGTCTTCCGGCTGGACGGCCGCGAGATGCGGGAACCGGCCCCGCTGTTCGCCGCCTTCGCCCAGGCCCTGTCCTTCCCCGGCTACTTCGGCCGGAACTGGCCCGCCCCCGCACCCTGACGCGCCCGTTGTCAGTGCCGGCTGGCACCATCCCTGAGCACCCCATCTCAAGGAGCACCATGGGTACCTGGGACGTCGGCCCCTTCGACAACGACACCGCCGCGGACTTCTGCGGCGACCTCGACGAGGCCGCCGAGGCGGAGCGGTCCGGCCTCGTACGGGACGCGCTCGTCCGCGTCCTCGACGCCGAGGACCCCCTCGACCAGCGCCCGGCCGTCGAAGCGGTGGCGGCAGCGGCGCTCGTCGCCGCACAGTGCCCCGGAGGGCGGCCCGTCACCAGCGCGTACGGACCGGACCTGCCCGTCCCCGAGCTCCCGGCAGACCTGCGGGACCTCGCCGTACGCGCCCTGGACCGCGTCGCGGCCGAGCCTTCCGAGCTGCGCGGACTCTGGGCCGACACCGACAGGTACCCGGACTGGCTCCGCAGCCTGGACCTCCTGCTCAGGGTCCTGACCTTCCCCGCCCCGCAGCCGGTGGCCCGTTCCTGGGCCCGGATCGATGCCTGGACGCGCCGGCACGCCCCGGCCTCGTACGCCCTGCTCGCGCCACCGGCCGACCCCTTCGAGGTCGAGGCCGCGCAGGAGGCGATGGGGGTCCGCTTCCCCGCCGACCTCCTGGAATCACTGGCCTGCCACGACGGGATCACCGCATGGACGAACCTGCTCCCCGTCCAGCCGCCGATGTCCGTCGCGGGGATGGTCGCCCACTGGCGGATGTGCGTCGAGATCGCCGGTGACGACCCCGACCTGACGGAGCCCCACGGCGACGGCGAGGGGGACGAACCCTGGTGGCACCCGCAGTGGATCCCCTGGGCGCAGAGCGACGGCGACTCCCAGGTCATCGACATGCGCGAGGGGCCCGGCCGGGGCCGCCTGGGCAGTGCGGGACACGACGGCACCGGCGACTTCGGCGACGGCTGGCCCTCCCTGGCCGTGTACCTGACCGCGGTCGCCGACGCGCTCGACCACGGCGGAGAAGCGGACGGCATGGCTCCCTACCTCACCCCGCAGGGGGAGCTGTGGTGGGACTTCCCGGGCGAGACCGAGCTGAACGGCGACCCGCTCACCCCCGCCCCTCCGGCGGACGGCGCTCCCGGCCCGCGCTAGGCCGTCCCGGGCTCCGGGCGGGACGACGGGTTCCAGAGGCGGTCGGCCTCGCCGCGGGCGATGTGCTCCTCGTAGATCCGCACCTTGTACCGCATCACGTCCAGGGTCTCGCGCAACTCCTGGATCTGCGCCTCCACCTGGCGCTCGTGCCGGCGCAGCAGTTCCAGCCGCTCGTGTTCGTTGCCCGGGCCCTGCCGGGCCAGTTCGACGTACTGCCGGATCACCGGCAACGGCATGCCGGAGGAGCGGAGCTTGGTGCAGACCGCCAGCCACTCCACGTCCTCCTCGTGGTAGACGCGGCGGCCGTTGGACAGGCGGCGCACCGGGTTGGCGAACAGGCCCTCCCGCTCGTAGAAGCGGAGCGCGTGCACGCTCAGCCCGCTGCGCCGCGCCACCTCACCGATGCTCAAGTCCACGAGTGACCCCCGTCACAAAGCTGTTGATCTAGACCCGACTCTAGCTCCTAGCCTCGGAGCACCAGCCAGTCAGCACGTCGGACGATCGGATTGCGGGAGAACATGGGCGTTTGGTTTGTCACCGGGGCATCGCGCGGGCTCGGCGCGGAGATCACCCGTGAGGCGCTGCGCCGGGGGCACAGCGTGATCGCCACGGCGAGGGACGCGTCGGCGCTGCTCAAGGCGTTCCCGGAGGAGCCGGACGGGCTGCTGGCGGTGAACGCGGACGTGACCGAGCCGGAGCAGCTGGCGGCCGCGGTGGAGGCCGGTCTCGCACAGTTCGGCCGGATCGACGTCGTGGTCAACAACGCCGGCTACGGACTCGTGGGCGCGATCGAGGAGACCTCCGACCGGGCCGCCCGGGACCTCTTCGACGTCAACGTGTTCGGCGTCCTCAACACGCTGCGGGCGACCCTGCCGACGCTGCGCGCCCAGCGGTCGGGACACGTCGTGAACATCGGCTCCGTGGGCGGCTTCGCCACCGCGCCGGCGGTCGGCCTGTACGGCGCGTCGAAGTTCGCCCTGGAGGGCATCACCGAGGCGCTGCACGGGGAGCTCTCCCCGCTCGGCATCCGCGTCACGATCATCGAGCCGGGCGGCTTCCGCACCGACTTCCTCAGCGGCTCCAGCCTCCGCGTCGAGCCGGCGGCCATCGCCGACTACGCCGTCGGCGCGGGGCCGGTGCGCGAGGCGCTGGCCGCGAACGACGGGCTCCAGCCGGGCGACCCGGTCAAGGGGGCCAAGGCCGTCGTCGACGTCACCGAGGCCGCCGAGCCGCCGCTGCGCCTCCAGCTGGGCGCGGACGCGGTCGAGCGCGTCGAGGCGAAGCTGGACCTGGTACGGCGTGAGCTCGACCAGTGGCGCGGCACCTCCCTCTCCACCGCCGTCTGAGGGGTCGCCCGCGCGGGGAATAGGAACCGTGGGGCGGCGGGTTGCCCGGACTGCAAGATCGACATGCGGTTCGGGAGGGGTTGGGCATGGCAGTCCAGGGCACGGCGGTCCAGGGCACGGCAGTCCAGGGCACGGTGGCCGCCGGTTTCGAAGGGGTGCGGGCGGAGTTCGCCGCCTTCCTCGCGGGCGAGGAGCACGCGCCCGGCGCGCAGCTGGTGGTCCACCGGGGCGGCGAGCGGGTGGTCGACCTGTGGTCGGAGGGGGTGGGCGCCGAGTCCCTGCTCGGCGTGTTCTCGTCCACCAAGGGCGCGGCGTACCTGGTGACGGCGCTGCTGGTGCAGGACGGCCTGCTGGACCTGGACCGGACCGTCGCCTCGTACTGGCCGGACTTCGCCGCGGAGGGCAAGGGCGGGGTCACGCTGCGCGAGTTGCTGGCCCACCGGGCCGGGGTGATCGGGCTGGACGCCGGGTTCACGATGGCGGAACTGGCCGACGACCGGGCGATCGCGGCCCGTCTGGCGGGGCAGCGCCCGTTCTGGCAGCCGGGTCGGTTCTTCGGCTACCACGCCGTCGTGATCGGCGCCCTGGTCGGCGAGGTGGTGTTCCGGGCCACCGGGCGGACGCTGCAGGCCTGGTTCGAGGAGCGGGTCCGGGCCCCGTACGGGCTGGACCTGTGGCTGGGGCTGCCGGAGTCCGAGGAGCCGCGCTTCCTCAGCACGCTGCCGATGCTGCCGACGCCGGAGCAGGCGGCGGAGATCGAGGCGGCCGCCGCGAGCCCGTACGGCCTGGGCGGGATCGCCTTCAACGAGCACGCCCCCGGCAACGTCGACCTGTACGACTTCCCCAACTCGCGTGCCGTGCGGGCCGGGGGCCAGGCGTCGGCGGGCGGGATCGGCTCGGCTCGCGGCCTGGCGGGCATGTATGCGGCCGCCGCCTTCGGTCTGGACGGGCGGGGGCCCCTGCTGAAGCCGGACACGGCCGCCGAGTTCGCCCGGATCCACTCCGAGGGAAAGGACCTGGTCAGCGGCACGGCCAAGGCGTTCGGTCTCGGCTTCCAGAGCTACGGCCCCAACTTCCCCGTGCTCGGCGCGGGCGCCTTCGGCCACAGCGGCGCCGCCGGTTCCCTCGCCCTGGCCGACCCCCGGCAGGGCTTCGCGTACGGCTACACCCGCCGCCGGTACGCCTTCCCGGGCGGCGCTGCCCCGGAGAACGGGCGCCTGCTGCGGTCGGTGGTCCGGGCCCTCGCCGCCTGAGGGGGCGGGTACGTACGCTTGGCCCGTGACCGACCACGGCATCGCCCTGCCCGCCTACCGCCTCCATGTCGTACCGGCGGTGGTGGCGCTGGCCAGCCCGACGTGGCAGCGGGAGGTGTGGCTCGACCCGGATCGGTTCGAGGACCTCGGCTACACCGTGCGCGTGCTCTTCGACGACTTCTGCGACGCGGACGACCCTCTGCCCTGGCTGGGGCAGAGCCTCCGCAGCGAGGAGGAGGCCGAGCTGATGGCGCGTCTCGGTGCCGCCTACGGGGCGGTACAGGACGCTGTCGGCGCCGAGGCCCGTGACGAGGTCTACCTGGACTCCCCCGGCTGGTCCGCCGTGGTCGCCGCGGCGGCCCGGCTGGCCCAGGTGCTGGTGGCGAACGACCAGTTGGCGTCGGTCAGGGCGCACGACGCCGTCCGTGCCGGGGCCGGGGCGGGCGGGGCCGAGCCGGCCGGGGCAGGCGCGGACGACCGGCACGCCGGCTCCTGAGCCGGGCCGCCACGACGACGCTCCCGGCGGCCCTGCGCGAACGGCTGCGCCCGGGCCGCCCGCGTCACCTCACCCCGGGCATGCGCAGGGCGTCGGCCGCCGCGGGCGACAGCATGGAGTCCCGCAGCTCCGCCACGGGGATCCAGCGCGCCGCGTCGGTCGAACCGTCGACCTCGGCCACCGTCGGCGCCCCCGCGTCGAGTTCGACGGCGTAGAACAGCGCGGTGAGGCTCCAGCTCACGCCCCGCCGCCGGACCGCGTACGTCCGCGCGTCGAGCAGCCGGGCGGCGGCGAGTCCGAGTCCCGTCTCCTCCCGCAGCTCACGGGCCAGGGCTTCCACGGGCTGCTCGCCCGGATCGATGCCGCCGCCCGGCAGGTGCCACAGTCCCGGGGCGAATACCGGCGACTCGTCCGACAGCCGGGCCAGGAGCAGCCGGTCATCCTCCACCGCGATGGCGTACACCGAAACGCGCGTCCGCACGCGGTCCTCCACGGCCACAGCCCCCACCCCTCCCACGTCGACGGCGTCCTCCCTAGGCGAGAACTCTAACCCCGGCCAAGATCGGCCCCCTGACGGGCGTGGCGGTCGGACTACCACTGGACCGGGCGGCCTGCGGTGTCGGTGAAGTAGAACGCCGCGTAGCTGGTGGCGTTCGCGACGGTCTTGACGTACTGCTCGGGCGGCAGCCAGGTGCCGGTCATGCGGGGGTCTCCTTCTCCGTGGGGGCGTACGCCGCGCGCAGGCGCCGGGCGTACGCGGCCGCCGGCTCCAGACCCATCGCCGCGCGGCGCTCGTCGAGGCGTTCCGGGTCCTGGACGGGGTGGGGGCGGAGGCCGTCGGCGTCCGTGCCGGTGTACTGCGTTCCGTAGAGCTGGGGGCGGCCGGAGTTCACGCGCACCCGGTCGGTGAGGTACGCGAGGTGCGGGGGCGGGGCGTCGGCGGCGCGGACGGCGGCCTCCAGGAGCTCCAGGGCCTCGCGCTGGAAGCCGGGGTCGCGGTCGGCGTGCGGCACGAGCAGCCATGCGGCTTCGGCGCCCTCCTCCCCCACCAGCGCGAAACCGGGCCGGCCGTGCTCGGCGACGACGCCCGTCAGCCATGCGGTGTTCTCCGCGTCGATGCGGTCGAGGTGGACGCCATGGCCCGGCTCGTCGTCCGCGAGCAGCCGCCGGCGGGCCGCCTGGTCGGAGGCGGCGCGTCGGCGCAGCTCGGCCGCGATGGCCGGGCGGGCCGGGTGGGCCGGCCGCTCGTTCGGGTTCATGCGGTGACCTCCACGATCAGCGTCCCGATCGTCTCGCGGTCGGGGTGGAGTGCCGGTCCGTGCGGGCGGCGCCACGCTACAGGGGCGCCGTCGGCCGTGGACGCGGAAGACGGAAAGTGCCCTTCCCGCGGGCGCGCTGCGGGTGCGCGGTCGGGGCGCAGGAGCTGTGGTGGGGTGTCCAGGCCCTGGTGGACGGGGGCCTGCGCCGGGACACGGAGTGCGGCTGCCCGGTCGGCGGTGTCCGGGATGGCCGTGCTGAGCGGGGTATCGGCGGGAGGCTGCTCGGGCATCGGCGCCGTTGCCGATCGGCCGCCACTGTCCTGAGCCGGACGTCCGGACGCCCGGGCCGCGCGAGGTCAGCGGGACAGGACGCCATGTTCCTCGCCCGCGCGCAGCCGCGTCCAGGCGGCCCGGCCGAGCATCAGCCCCCACAGGACGAACAACCCGTACCAGAACAGGCCCCAGGCGGCCTGCGGGTGGGCGTCCTTGGCGGCGAAGGCGGGGGCGGAGACGACCCGGCCGGCGGCGAGCAGGCCCTGCATCGCGAAGTAGGTGAAGCCCCACAGGGTCATGCCGGCCGAGGCGGTGAGGGACAGGGCGCAGAGCGTACGGCGCGGCAGCCGGCGGCCCCAGGGCCGGACCAGGGCGAGTGCGACGACGGCGCCCGCCACGGCGACGGCGCCCATGACCCAGTACCCGATGGCGGCTTCCCAGGTGCCGTGCGGCGCGGAGGCGAAGTCCCCGGGGAACGTCGCGCCGACTCCCGCGCCCCACCAGAAGTGCGGAGCCGCGTACGCGAGCGCCGCACCCGCCGCCACGTAGCCCGCCCAGGCCTGGCGTCCCGCCGCCTTGGCCGTCCTGGCCGTCGTAGCCGTCGTAGCCGTCGTCATGTCTTCCCCCGAGGTCCGGTTCTGGTTTCCCGTCCGGCACGCCCACCGCGTCCCGTCCGGGAAAACTCTGCCCGTCCGGCACCCGTGGGCACGTCGGCCGCCGGGACCGACCCGCCTCCCCCGCACGGGGGAGACCCCACGGTCCGATCAGAGCCTGCGGTCTCGTACCCGATCGTCTTCCCCGGCCCGGTGAGCGGCCGGTGACGCGGCGTCCGCCCGTGAGGCGCCGCGGGCCTCGCCGGGTGCGGGCGCTGCGGGCGTTCCGTTGAGCCGGGCGCTGGTTTTGGCCAAGTTCCTTTAAGTATGACGATGTTGTTAACGGGCTGTGTAGTTTCGAGCGGTCCGGGAGGCGCCGTTTCACCTAGGGGTCAGGTGCGCGCAGTCCTGGCTGCCATGCCGGCATCTCCCTCATCCTTTTCGCAGACGGGAATCGTGATGACCACCCCGAGCACCGGAACCCCTGCCACCACACCAGCGACGGCACCGACGACGACCCCGGCGAGTACGTCGCCCGGGTTCGAGGTCGACAAGGCGATGCTCGACGGCGCGACGCCCAAGGACCTGCTTCCGACCACCGGCAACTACCCGGTGGAGATCGTCCGGTACCGCTCGGTGGTGCTCACCGACATCCCCGGTGCGAAGCCGGCACGCAAGCTGACCGGCGCCATCGACCTCGGCGAGGAGAACCTGCCGTTCTACGACCGCCCGGCCGAAGGCATGATCGTCACGACGGAACAGAGCTGGTCGGCCCAGGGCGTCACTCTCGGCCGGCTGCTGCACAGCCTCGCGCTCGCGCCCGGCGAGAGCACCAAGGTCGCGGTCGTCGACTGGCAGCGCAGCACCAAGGCCACCGGCACCGAGACGACCGCGGAGAACGACACGCTGTCCGGCACCAGCGACCAGAACCGGTCGATCAGCGAGGTCGCGAACGCGATCGCCCGCGAGGAGCAGTACGGCACGTCCCGGGGTTCCCAGGCGAGCAGATCGTCCAGCTCCGGCGGCAGCGCCGGAGTCGCGCTCTTCGGACTCGGCGCCGGCGGCAACTGGAGCGAGTCGTCGAACTCGGGCTTCACGACCGCGGTGTCGCGCTCGACCGGCGTGAAGTCGGTCGCGGCCGAGGCGACGCAGCGCATCAGCGAGCGGACCCAGCAGGTGGCGACCGCGGCCCGCAGCCGGAACATGACGGTCGTGCGCGAGACGGCGCAGTCGGAGAAGGACCAGGTCGTCACCCGGGTCGTCACCAACTACAACCACATGCACGCGATGTCGGTGCAGTACTACGAGGTCGTCCAGGTCTACAACGTGACGACCAAGCCGACCAAGTTGGAACGCTGTCTGTTCATCCCGTTGCAGGAGCTCACCTTCAACTACACCAGCCTGCAACGGTACAAAGAGGTGCTCGCGTCGGTGGCGCCGGCCGACTGGGCGGCGAAGATACGGGCCGCCAACCCGTTCGACACCACCGTGCGCAAGCTCGACGCCTGCACGGCGCCGGAGACACCGACGGGCGCCATCTTCGACGGGGTGGAGCTGGCCGACATCGCCGCCTCGGCCATGGGTGTGTACGGGGTGCGCAGGTTCGACGGCACCCCGGTCCGGTTCGATCCGGTGGCCCGGCAGTGGAACCCGCTGCCCACCACCGGACTGGACGGTGAGCTGATCCGCATCGCACCGGGCAAGAACGTCGTGTGGGCGCTCAGGGCCGACAACCTGCTCGTGCAGTTCGACGGGACGGCCTGGCGGCGCGACCCGCAGGGTTGGGCGGGGCGGAACCTCGCATGCGGCACCGACGGCTCGCTCTACCTCATCGGTATGAGCGGTGCGATCCACCACCGCTCCCCGAACAGCGCATGGCAGGACACGAGCATCCTGGCTGACGACGTCGCCGTCGTCGGCAAGGACAAGGTGTGGTACTGCCGGGACGGGCGGACCTGGGAGCGCAGCGGGACCACCTGGCTGGAGCGGACCCCGGCGCCCAACGTGAAGCGCCTGTCCGCCGGCCCGGACGGCGCACTCTGGGGCATCACCGCCAACGGCAAGGCTCTCGTGGTCGAGGCCGGAGCGACGACCTGGACCCCTCCCAAGAACGAGATCATCGCCGGGCTCTCGTCGGTGACGGACTTCGTCTCATCCACCAGCGGGGACCACTGGGCACTTCTGAACAACGGACTCATCTTCCGGCTCCTCACCGTGGATCGAGAGGCGCCGATAGCCTTCGACGCCCCGCCGAAGGCCGACTCCCCCTACGCGTCCAAGATCGACGTCTGGTATGACGAAGCCGGAATCCGCAGCATCCAGGTGGTCTTCCAGGGCCAGGTCTTCCGCTGCGGCGACACCCGCGGCTCCGGCGTGCAGCAACGTTCGTCCTACACCTTCGGAGGCGCCGACAAGCTGCTCTCCGTCGACGCCTGGTTCGGCACGGCCGCCCGTGGCAGCCTCGCCGGGCTGCGCCTGACGATGGACTCGGGCGTGGCCGGCTTCGGGATCGCCGCGACCACCACCGCCGCGCCCGACATGACCGAGGACGCCGGCGGCGCGGCCATCTGCGGGCTGTTCGGTACGACAGTGAAGTCCGGCAACCGCACCTATGTCGCGTCGCTCGGCTTCCACGTGCGCGGCGGGAACGTACCGCAGGCGGTCCTGGACCACCTGAACGACAACCGCCGCCACTACAGCCAGGCTGTCTGGGCCAACGCCGACGAGCTTACGCTCAGCCGCATCCTCGCCAACTACTCCTACACACCGGCGGGTTCGAACGCCGCGCCGGTTCTGCTCGGCACCCTGCTGGACCCCAAGCCGATCGCCGCCACCGGCAACTACCTCGGTTTCCGCTGGAACTTCGGCAGCGAGCAGGAAAGAGAGGCGTGGACCAAGGCCCGCCAGCCCGGCGACGCCACGTTCGGAACGCCGGTGACCAACACGATCGCCATCGCCACCAAGGGCGTCTTCGCCGAGGCCGTGCTCGGCCGGGCCAACTCGGCCGAGAAGATCGACCTCACCCGTTTCTGGAACTGGAAGGACTCGCCCATCCAGATCACGCCGGCCGACATCGCGCCGGTCGCCACCGGAACACGCGCGAAGGATCTCGACACCACGGTGGCCGCGTTGGGCGCCACCCAGGCGAAGTACTCGTCGCTGTCGGCCATGCCCGACCCGGTCGGCCTGAAGGCGGTGGAGGCCATGACGACCGCGAACCTGTTCCGCGACATGAGCGGTCTCAGCACCATGGGCCAGGTGCTCACCAAGGGCATCGAAGCCGCCGCCGGCAACGACAAGGCCGCCGGCGAACGCGCCCAGGAGGCCCTGAAGACCGCCACCGAGCACCTGCAGAAGATGGCCCAGATCGCCGTCGACGCCGCCGGCAAGGCGGCACCGGCCCTCACCGGCGGCGGCAACCTGAGCGCCCTGGGCGGCATGCTGAACCAGGACACCAAGGCCGGCTCGGACGCCAAGTCGGACGCCAAAGCCGGCTCGGACGCCAAGGCCGGCCCGGACGCCAAGTCGGACGCCAAGGCTTAGGGGCCGTCCAACAGCGGGTCCGCGGCGAGGGCCCGATCACCGCACCGCGCGGGTCCGGGCCGCCACCCGGACCCGCCCCGTGAACCCAACAGCAACACCCATCACGTGGGCATGCCGGAGGTCCACGGCTCGCACATCCTCGAACCGGCGTTGCCTGGCGCGACGTCCCCGCCGACACCGTGGGCTGCTCCGGCGTCACGGCCTGGCGCCGGCTGCGGTACTGGACCGAGGCCGGAGTCTGGCCGCGCCTGCGCAACGCCCTGCTGCAACGTTCACCACCCATAGCGGGCCGGGGCAAGGCCCCTCGGCCGTGACAAGACGCGGCCCGCTCCTACCCCGGCAACCCAGGCCGTCCCGCACTCGGGACACATCACCCGGCCCGACCCGTTCAACTCCGCCAGAACCCGGCGCCGCAACCCACGACCCCGACGCCATGAGCCGGCACGACACGCCGTCGAGCAGAACAGCGCGTCCGGCCGCGCAGCCGGCCTCAACCGGTCACCGCAGCCCCCGCACACCCGCTCTCCGGGCCGCCCGCAACCCTCGGACACCACTACAGGCCAGAGCCCCAGGCCCCTCGAAACCCGGGATATGGATCAGGCACTCAGCGCACCTGGGTCCGCGACAAGGAAATGCGACGGCGCGCGCGGTCGACCTCGATGATCTTCACGGTGAGGGGGTCTCCGACCTCGATGGCGTCTCCGGAGGGTTCGTCCAGCTCGCTGGTGTGCACGAGCCCCTGGAAGCCGTCCTCCCGGTCTTCGATCCGGACGAAGACGCCGAACGGCTCGATCCTGGTGACCGGCCCGGTGACCACCTGGCCGATCCGCTGCGCCATCTGCGGCCACGGGTCCTCCTGCACTGCCCGGAGCGACAGCGGCACCCGTTCCCGGGTCATGTCGACGTCGAGGACCTCGGCCGTGACCTCTTGGCCGACGCTGACGACGTCGGACGGGTGGTCGAACGGGCGCCAGGACAGCTCCGGCATGTTGATCATGGCGGTGAAGCCGCCGATGTCCACGAAGGTGACGCCGAAGTCGGCGATGGCCGTCACCGTGCCGGTGACGACCTGGCCGCGCCGCAGGGTCTTCAGGAACGCCCAGTCCCGGTCGCTCGGCGTCGGCTCGGTCTGCCAGCGGGCGCGCAGGACGCCGTCGCCGTCGGGCAGTACGGCGGTGAACAGCGGGAGGTCTTCACCGGCGTACATGGACACGACACCGGCGGCACGCGCGCCGGCGAGCCGGGCGGTCACCGCCTCGAACTGGGTCTCGTCCACGACCGTGCTCGTGATCTGCCCGTCCTCGTCCTCCCAGACGATCTCCACGAGGCCTTCGTCGGGCAGGGCGGCCACGGCCTCGTCGACGTCGGTGAGCAGGTCCGGCCAGACCGCCAACTGTGCGCGGGGGGCCAGCCGGGAGCGGACGGTCTCGATGCCGTCCCCCGTCAGGCGGTGCCACCGGGAGGCGTTGCCGGCGAAGACCTCCTCCAGGAACACCGCGCGGTGGACACTGACGGTCCGGCGCAGGCGGGCCCAGAAGTCGGCGTCGGCAGGCCGCTGCACGTACGCGGGGTCGTCGGGGGCGAAGTCGTACGGCGAGGCGTCCATGCGTTCCGGGAACAGGCCGAGCGCGCGGGTGCGGGCCAGCGCCGTCTCGCAGGGCAGGCTGCTGCCGATGTAGAGGTACTGGTCCCAGCCGACGTGCACGGCGAACGCTCCCTCCGTCTCCAGCCTGCACCAGACGCCCGTGTCCCGGAGCATGCACCGGACGAGTTCCAGGCCGACGGCGATCGGCACCAGCGCACCGTCGTGGAACCCGGCGGGTCCGGCCGGGAACAGGCCGGCCAGGCCGTGCAGGCCGTGGCCGTCGAGCGGTGGCTCCAGGCCGAAGTGGGCGAAGCCGCCGAGTTGCGGCTCACGGACGGCCAGCCGGTCGACGCCGGTTTCCTCGGCGAAGGCGGCGACGGCCCGCAGGTAGGCGGCCTCGACCGGCCCGTGGTCGCTGGTCGCGGGCTCGGTGCCGGCGTAGTGCCCGTGCCGGTCGCGGTCGGAGGGGTCGTACTTGGTGACCTGGTAGACGTAGGGCAGCAGGTCACTGCCCTCCGGCGGTCGGTGGTCCGGACGCCTTCCGGGGGCGGGCAAGCCTGCCCGTGGTCCCCGCGGCCCCCTTGGCCCCGGCGGCCCCGGCGGCCCCCGGCAGGCGCATCATGAAGACGTCGACCGGGTCCTGGGCCTCCACGACGAATCCGTGGCGCTCGTAGAGCCGACGGGCAGCGCTGCCCTGCAAGACGTTCAGACCCACGGTCATGCCCTGCGCGTCCGTCCCCGCAAGCACCGTGCGCAGCACGGCGGATCCGAGGCCCCGGCCCTGCCAGTGCGGAGCGAGGTAGAAGTGCTCCAGCCACTGTCTGCCTTCGGCGGGCCGGACCGTGACGCAACCTGCCAGTTCACCGCCGGCCATGATGACCGACGTGTACTGCGGGGAGAAGGAGTCCCGCAGCCGCTGCCGTGCCCGGTGCCCGTCGTAGCGCCCGAGGCGTTCCAGGTCCGCGCGCATGACCGTGGCCCGCAACTCCGCGATCACCTCGACGTCCGCCGCCTCCGGGGAACGCAGCACCCATCCCGCGGCCTGCGCCGACATCGTCCGCGCGGACACTGCCGTGCCCGACCGCGCGCCGCCCCCCACCATCCCGGCATCCATGGCCGGAGTATCTCAGGCCGCCGGCCCCGGGCATGATCCACCCCGGCCTGCCCGATCCCGCCGCTACCGCTTCAGCCGGCTCCGGACGGCCAGGACGGCGAGTCCGAGGAGGGCCGGCTCGGTGAGGCGGGACGCCATCTCGGTGTAGGTGCCGGCGGTGGTCAGGTTCTGGCCGGAGGAGCGGAAGAGCACCGAGTTGACGACCACCCGCAGGGACTTCTCGAACCGGTCGGCCGTCAGGCGTGCGCGGTAGGGGCCGTCCGGGTTGGCCGGGCCGGGTACGTCGGTGGTCATCGTGATGCTGCGGCCGGCCACCGTGCCGGTGGTCCTCGGCTTCGGGTCGTTCTGCGGCAGGCCCCACAGCATCATCGCCAGCACGGTGACGGTCATGGCCGCCAGGAGCCAGCCCAGGGCGCGCGAGGCCCGCTGCCCGTAGCCGGACAGCGCCCAGTACGCGGTGAGCAGGCTCCGCTCGGCCCGGGGGATGTCGTCGGCGTGGCGGCGCATCTCCATCTCGCCGTAGTAGAAGTCGGCGGCACCCGGTTCGTGCCTGCCGTCCTCGAAGGCCTTGCGCAGCTGCCGGTACACCGGTGCCAGGGCGGCCGGCTCCTGCACCTCCTCCCCCGCCGGCGCGGGCGTCCAGCCGTCGGCCGCCCGGCCGCGGGAGGCCCGCCAGTGGTGCTCCTCGGCCAGCGTCCGGCGCGGGGTCCAGCGCGCGGGCCGTATCCCGCGGCGGCGCAGGCCGGCGGGGGCGGCGGCGAAGGTGTACTTCCCTTCGAGGCGGAGCTGGTCGAGGTGGACGGTTCCGGCGAGCAGGCAGTCGGTGAGGTCCACGCCGGTCAGCACCAGGTGCGCGGCGTCCACTCCCCGTAACGACATGATCCGCACGCCGGCGTCCGGGCGGCGGCCGGCTCCGTCCGAGAGGAGGGCGGTCTCGGCCAAGGTCCCGGCCGAGGTCTCGGCCAAGGTCCCGGCCGAGGTCCCGGCCGAGGTCCCGGCCAGGAGGCCCCCTCCGTCCGGTTCTCCGCCGTCCACGGCGAACGGGCGGGCCCGGGCGGTGATGCTCAGCGGGCTCTCGACGACCGCGTCGCCGAGGTCCACGGCCGCGTACCGCAGCCGCAGCGCCGCCGTGGAGGTCCACCGCGTCCGCCGGCACCGCACGGCTGCCGCTGCGGCCTCCAGCGTCATGGCAGAACCGAACACCGCCTCGGACAGGTCCAGCGTCCCCGCGCAGACGAGCGGGCCGAGCCGTGCGGCGCCCTCGAACTCCGTCCCCGGGAACGACACCCGGCCACCAACCGTCAGCCCGCGGAGCGTGGTGACGCCGCTGATCCGGGCCCGGTCGAAGTGGCCGTCACCGCCGATGCGGGCCTGGTCGAGGGAGAGGAAGCCGCCGACCTCCATCCCCTTGAAGCTCGCGTCCCGCCCGGTCCTCAGCCCGTCGAAAACGGCACGGCCGCCCACGCGCATCCGTTCGAACGAGGCGCTGCCGCCGGCCTCCGTTCCCTCGAACACGGCACGCCGGCGGACCGTCATCCGGCCGAAGCAGGCGTCCCCGCGGATCCTCACCTGCCGGAAGAGGGCGCGGCCGCCGATCCCGGCCCGGTCGAACGAGACGTCGCCGGCGATCTCGGCCCCGTCGAAGACGGCATCGCCGTCGATCCGCACCAGGTCGAAGCGCACCGCGCCGTGGAACACCGCCTCCTCGAAGCGGGCCCGGCCGATGGCCGGCCCGGGCGTGGAGGGCTCGGTGAGTGCGGTGAGGAGTTCCGCGAGCAGCGCTTCGGTGAAGTGGGTGCCGCGGTGGTCGAGGCCGGCGCCGGGCCGGAGTCCCGCCAGGTGGGCGGCGCGTTCGGCGTCGGGGAGGTGGGCCAGGCATACGGCGTACGGCTCGACCCGCCGGCCCCGGCATCCGGCGCCGTCCGGCAGGGCGTCGGCGCAGTGCGGCCATGACGGTACGTCCGGTGCGGTGCGGGGGCGGTACGGGGCAGCGGTCATGTCCATGAGACGTGGGGTGGCGAGCGGGCGGTTGCGGCGAGCGCGTAACGCGGTCGCCGGGGGTTGAGTGCCGGGGCACGCCGGGCCCACCACTGAGCGGCATGACGCGTCTGCGGTACCGGGGGCGGGCGGGACGCGGGATAATCGGGGGCATGGTCACGCCGTACTCCCCCACCCCCGGCCCGTCGGCGGCCGAGGTGCTGCGCGCCCGGTACGCGGGCAGGCTGCCCGCCGCCCTCGACGAGCTGGCGGGCCCCGGGCACGGCGTGGTCGAGCTGCCCCTGCACGTCGCCTGGTCCGGGCTGCGTTCGTACGACCTGGACCGGCCGCGCCTGCGGATGGGCCTGTACCGCACGGTCCTGGCCGAGGGGCAGCACGAGGACCTGGTCAAGCTCCTCAACCGCGACCTGCTCGCCGCCCAGTGGCCGGTGCTGCGCACGCTGGTCAGCCGGCACGTCCGGCAGGTCTGGGAGGACACCTTCCCCGAGCTGGCCCCGGCATCGGCGTCGGCATCGGCGTCGGCGTCGGCGTCGGCGGCCGGGTCCACGGCGGCGTGAGGCTCAGCGGTCTGCACCGCCGGCTCCTGGACGCGGTGATCGACATCGGCTCGCCGTACCCCCTCGTCCTCGCCGGCGGGTACGCCGTCCAGGCCCACGGCCTGGTCGAACGCGTCAGCCAGGACCTCGACGTCGCCACCGAGAACCCCGCCCCCATGGCCGACATCGCCGCCGGCCTGGAGCACGGCCTGGCCGCCCGCGGCTGGCGCGTGGAGACCATCGCGGTGGACCCGCTCTCCGCCCGCCTCGTGGTCACCGATCCCGACACCGGCGAGCGCTGCGAGGTCGACGTCCTCAAGGAGCACTTCTGGACCCCGCCGGCCCGGACCGAGTACGGGCCCGTCCTCGCCCTCGACTCCGTCATCGGCACGAAGGTCCGGGCGCTGGCCGACCGCGGCACCGCGCGCGACCTCATCGACGTCCACGCCGCCTCCCGGCACCGCACCCGGGGCGAACTGGAACGGCTCGGCGAACGGCACGGCCGCGACGAGTTCCGCCTCGCCGACCTCCGCGACCGGCTCGCGGGCGCGGAATGGACCGACGACGAGGAGTTCGCCGCCTACGGCCTCACCGGGCCCGAGACGGCCGCGCTCCGCGCGTGGGCACTGGACTGGGCCACCGACCTCGACCGGCGCCTCCACGGCGACGACCTCTGAAGGACCGGCTGCTCCGGACCGGCTGCTCCGGACCGGCTGCTCCGGACCGGCGGACACAGGCGGCCCCGCGCCGGATCGCACAGTCGGCGCCTGAAAGCGCCGGGGCCAGGTACGGCTCCCGCTGAGCCGGACCCTGGCGTTCCCTTTCAGTCCCTGCCCGTTCCTGCAGGTCAGAGCGTCGGCAGGGGCGGCTCAGGGACTGAAGGGACCGAGTTTTCGAAGTACGTACGTGCGGGCGGGCAGGCGGGGCCGCGTCAGGCGACGGTGCGCGTGGCGGCGCCCGCAGCTCCGCGCTGGGAGCGCTCCGTCTTCATGCCGACGTGCCGCGGCTCGACCGTGCGCGGGTCCACCGCCTCGCCGGGGGCGCCGGCCCGGTACAGGCCGTCCGGTTCGGCGTCGCGGTCGTGCGGGAGGAGGTAGAAGACGCGTCGCTTCTGGAGCCCGCTGTCGGGGTCGGCCTCCGCGCTGTCGCAGAGTTCGGCGAAGCCGACCATGCGGCCGTCGCGGTAGTAGCGGGGCTTGCCGCGCCTGCGCGGGGTCTTGTCGAGGGCCTGGCGTACGTAGTCGAGCTGTGCGGGGTCTTCCAGCCACACCACCTTGTCCTCGTGGGTGAGATCGCTTGCTTGAAGTAGCGAGCTCATGGCCTTGGTCCCTTCTCGGTCTGACGACGTACCTGATGCGCGGTCCGGAGTGACCACGCTACCGGGCGCCGGGCACGGGTTATCGCGGTGTGCGGGGCGGCTTCCTGCGGCCGGCTCATTCGTTGCGTGTCCATGGTAGGTGGCCGGATGCGGTGGCGGACAGTAGGCCCGGGCGGTTCACCCCCGGGCTGCCCCGTTCGCCGGGCGCGCGCGCCCGCCTCGTACCGGCTCATCCGGACTCGTCCGCGAGCAGGGCGAGGCCGGGGTAGAACTTCTGGCCGTTCGAGCGGAGCATCTCGCCGGGCGAGGAGATGCCGACCTCGGCGCGGATGCGCGTCGCGAAGGCGCGGGTGGTGGCGGGGCGCAGGCCTTCGCCCTCCTGGCACCAGGTGCTGTACGCGCGGTACAGGGCACCCTGTTCGACCTTGAAGTCGCGCGGCTCCTCGGCGCCGTCGCCGGTGGTGCAGCATTCGGCGAGGAAGCGGCCGATGTGGTCCTCGGTGGTGGCGTACGCCTGGGTGGCGGTGCGCACGACGGTGGGGCCGGTGAGGGACGGCTTGGTCCGGAGGTAGGCCATGGCGCCCTGGATCATCCAGTGGAGGATGCCGGGCCCCTCGTGGTTGACGAGTTCCTCCGCCAGGTTGTCGATCTTGCGGTGGTCGGGGACGACCTTGTCGAACGGGATGAGGCGGATGCGGCGCCAGAACGCGTGTCCGCCGGTGCCGACTTCGGGACGGTGGTTGCCGAGCAGCCAGAGCTTGTGGGTGGGCTCGAAGCTGAAGTAGTCCTGGCGCATGCGGCGGGCCTTGAGGCGGTCGCCGCCCGTGAGGAGCTTGACGCGGGCCTCGTCGAACTTGTCGTGGGGCTTGAGCTCGCTGCACACGAACAGGCGACGGCCGTGGAGTTCGGTGAGCTCGGTGGAGTGCTCGTTGAACTTGCCGCGCTCCATCAGGAAGCCGGGCGGGGCGACGTCCGCGTAGTCGCCGAGGATCTTGATGACGATGTCCATGAGGGCGGACTTGCCGTTGGCGCCGATGCCGTAGAGGAACGGCAGGACCTGGCCGCCGACGTCGCCGGTGATGGAGTAGCCGAGCAGGAGATGGACGAAGGTGATCATCTCCTTGCCCTTGTCGTCGTCGCCGAAGGTCTCCGTCAGGAAGCGCGCGAAGCGGGGCGTGGGGCTGGCCTCGGGCGCGAGGTAGGTCGCGCGCGAGTGCAGGTCCCTGAGCGGGTCGGGCTTGCGGAGCTCGCCGGTGCGCAGGTCGACGACGCCGGCGGGCGTGCAGAGGGCGTACTTGTCGCCGTCGAGGGTGTCGGGGTCCAGGGCCAGCTCCGGGGAGGCCTTGGCCTGGGACAGCATGGCCTTGACCCCGGAGGTCGACATGGCGCGCTTGCGGTGCTGGACCAGCTCGCGGTCGGTGAAGTGGCCGCGCGGGTCGTGCAGCGGCATCTCCTCGGCCATGTCGCCGGCGGCCCAGATCGCCGCCTTCTCGCCGCCGGTGCGCTTCCAGCGGTACTCGTCCCACACGTACCAGCCGAGGCCTTCGACGTGGCGGAAGCGGTGGTTGTGGAGGTGGGCGAAGAGCTTGGCGTTGCCCCGGTCGGTGAGGTTGACGAGCAGGCCGGCCTGTACGAAGTCGTCGGGGCGGGGCTGCGTGGTCGCGGGCGTGGAGACCTGCTGGGCGGGCAGCTGGGCGCTCTCGGCTCCCCCGGCCGTGTTCCCGGGGCTCGCGGCCGTCGCGGCCGTCGCCGCCGTCGTCGTGGCCGTCGTGGCCGTCGTGGCCGTCCCGGCCGTCTCCGCCGCGAAGACCGCGAGCTGCTCGGCGGCGGCGTGCGCGTCGAAGCCGGTGCTTCCTGCGCTGCTCATGAACGTCCCTTGGGGTGGATGGGGCGGTGGCTGCCGGCGCGGAGCGCGGAGTCGATGACGAGTCGGTTGCGGCGCGCCCGGGCCGGGCGGGCCGCGTCCGCGGCTTCGGCGAGGAGGCCGGCGCATTCGGGCAGCGTGATGTGGCCCCCGGCCGCGAGGCCGCCGGCGGTGAAGGCCGCCCGGTTGAGCTTCTCGCCGAAGGCGGTGCCCGAGGGTGCGCGGGCGCAGTCCCGGACTTCGGCGAGGAGGGGGCCGAGGATGCGGTGGGCGTCGTCGGACCCGGTCCTGGAGCCGAATCCTGCCCCGGGTCCGGGTCCGGTCATGGTGGTCCGGGCCCCTGCGGCCCGCTGCGGCCCCGGCTGCGACTGCGGCTCGGGGAGGGCGGGGTGGTGGCCGGTGCGGGCGAGTTCGGCGCCCAGCCAGAGCGGCAGGGGCGCGGGGGTCCGGGAGCCGGGCAGGGCTTCGTAGGTGCCGTGGGCCGTCCGCGTACCGGGCGCGACGATGTAGCCGCCGGTGGCCCGGACGTCGACCTGCCAGGCGAGGGCCGTACGGCTGCCGGTGCCGGTGGAGGAGCGGACGGCCGGGCCGCCCAGGGGGGCCCGGTACCAGATGTGCAGGCCGCCGCTGGGGGTGCGCACGCGCAGGGTGCCGGTGTCCTGGGCCGGGTCGGGCCGGCGGCGGACGGCGGCCAGGAGGGCGAGGGTGTCGTAGCCGGAGCCGAGGCCGGTCAGGTCGACGCGGTCGTCGATCGGGATGCCGGGCAGCAGGCGCCCCCGGTCCGGCAGCTCGGCCGGGTGGGTGTCGACGTCGATGACGACGAGGCCGGCCGGGCCGCAGGACACGGCGACGCCGAACCGCGGCTCCTGGCGCCACCAGTCCCTGATGACGGCCGCGTCCGTGGTCGCGGCGTGGAAGCCGTGGCACCACCGTCCGCGCGCCGTGCAGGGGCAGTCGGCGGGGGCGTGCCGCTGCTCCCGGCAGGCGGCGCAGTTCCCGGCGGGCGTTTTGGTCCCTGGGGCGAGGGGATGGACGGGCATGCCCCTGGCCGCCAGCCAGAGCGCGACCTCAAGGCCGTGCCCGTGCCCCGTGCCCGTGCCGACGGCTGCCGCTGGTGGCGGCGTTGCGCTGTGGGCTGGCACGTGTGTCTTCCTTGGCGGTGCGGCTGGGCTTGGTTCGACTGTGTGGGCTGGTCCGGGCGTTGGCCCCGGTCCCGGCAGGGACTGAAGGGACCAAACTTTCACAATGCCGGAGCCTAGCGCAGCGACACGCCGAAGCGGCGCAGGCTGCTGCGACTGTTTTGATTTTTCAGTCCCTTGAGTCCCTCCGGGCGGGGTGGTCGACCGGAGGAGGGTCTGAGAGCGGCCAGACGGCGACCTCGGGGCACGCGCAGGGTCTGCGCGGCGGATTGCCATGGATTGCCTGTTATGGCCGAGTCTCGGGTCAGGGACTGAAGCAGGAGGGACTCCTGAGGCCCCCTCCCCCCGTATCCCCGCTCCCCCTGGGACAGGGTCGGAACGGCCATCAGTCCCTGTTCCGTCCCTGTCCCTTCGGTCACTGACAAACCTGCAGGTCAACGGGCTCACCTCGCCGGTCACAGGGACTGAACAGGGACCGAAGGGACTCAGTTTTCTAGTTATGACGTGAATATGAACCAGTACTGCTTACGCCCGCGCATACACGCACGCACGTAAAGGCTGGAAGAGTGAATTCTCAGTCCCTTCAGTCCCTGTCCTTCTTGGTGGATGCCCTCTGACCTGCGAAAACGTCAAGGGACTGAGGGACCGAGGGACTCAGGGACTGAAAGGTGGATCCGGGCGGGCTTCCAGGGACCCCCCCCCCGGGGAGCAGGTTGGAGCGGGACACCGCTTCGGTCCCTGGGGCACCAGAGGCCGGACGCAGGGACCGAAAGCCGGTCGGCCGGCTGCAACAGGAGGGCAGGGACCGAGCCACCGGGCCGCCGACGACGGTCTCGGTGCGGCTGTGCTGCGCGCCTCCCGGTTCGGCCGCCCTGTCGGGGGCTCGACGGATATAGTGGGGGGACGAGTTACTCAGGCGCGAGGGGCCCTCCACGATGTGGAGGGCCCCTCGTCTTGCTCCGGCTCCGGCTGCCGGGGCTGCGTGCGGCTCAGGCGACCTGGAGCTTCGGGCGGCCCGTCGTCGGGGTGGGCGGGGCCTGGTGGTACGTCGGCAGCTTCAGGTTGGGCAGGTCCCCCGCCTGGATGCGTACGAGGGCCGCACGGAAGGCCGCTTCCATGCTTTCGGGGCTCTCGTACTTCGCCGCCAGCGGGTGGAGCCGGTAGGAGTTCCCGTTGCGCTCCTCGCTGCGCGGCCTGAGCACGATGTTCAGCTCGCACAGCGGCGCCATGAGCCCGCTGACGGCCTGCGGCGTGACCCCGTACTCGGCCGCCATGTCCTTCTGCCGGACCGCCAGCGCTCCCCCGAAGTCGCTGCGGGAGACCAGGTACTGGAGGAACTTGACGGCGGACCCTGACAACGGCAGGGCCCAGATGCGCTCCGCGACGATCGGAGACATGACGTTAGCCATGGGAGAGCCTTCCTCGTGAGCGGTGGCGGTGGTCCCTGGTGGAGGACGGGCCTGGCAGCACTATCACCCGGTACGTTTCCTTCCGCGGTAGTCGGCCGCAGCCCCGAAGTCGAGGTCGAGTTCCTCCTGATGGGCACCTTGAGGGCCCACAGCGTAGGGGAAGGCCTCGACGTCGTGCTCGTGCCGGTCGGCGATCTCGGCGAGTACGTCGTGCTGTGCGGTGCTGTTCCCGTGGAACCACAGGCGCACGTTGAGCTGGATCCGGCCCCTGCCCGCCTTCTCCACCCAGTTGTAGCCGCACAGCGCCTGCACGGCGCGGTTGACGGTGGAACGCGTGATCATCTTGCCGCCCTTCTGAGCGGCGATCTTGTTCAGCCCGTCGGTGATCTCCTGTTGCGTGTACGGGGTGACGCCCGTCCCCGGCACCTGGCCGCCGGCCACGAAGAGGAAGACGCAGAGCTGGGACTTGGTGATGCTGTTCGCGACGGCGAGCTGCGCGAGAAGCTGGGTGAACCAGTTGCTGGCCAGGCTGTAGCCGGAGCCCCCGGCCATGTCGTGGACGGCCTTCGGATCGGCCGCGTACTCGAAGTGCACGCCCTTGAGCCGTCGGCGGCCCCCGGGGTCGGCCGTCGCCGCGACCTCGGCGACCTTCTCCCCGAGCTGCTGGCCCAGGACGGCCAGGATGTCTCCGTACTCGGCCTCGTTCCCCGCGGAGGTGGGTGCGGGTACGGCCCGGGGCCCGCGCCGGCGACGGGCGGGCGGATCAGATGTCACGTGACCTCCTCGTTACTCAGGCGGTCCGAGAGTATCCAGAAAATCAACCTGTGCTTGTCTTTTGACGCGGCGACGCGCCGGGAGCGGCCTGTGGGCACCGCCGTGTTCGAACGCGGCGCCGAAAGTACACGGGGCGTGGAGTTTCCGGGCCCGTGGCCGCCGAAAGTACACGCCTGCTTGATTTGGGTTGCCGCGATGACGGCACGTACGTGCAGCTGCCACGCATGCCGGCGGGCGGTCCGGGGCGCCAGGCCCAGCGCGCTGACCTGCGGCTCTCCAGAACTGCAGACTGCCCGTCAAAAATCAACGGGTGCTTGAGTTTTCCGCCGAATGTGCCCGCCAGGTACACACTCGGCGCTCCCGAACGTGTCCTCCAGGACACACAGCCTCGGCCAAAACCGCAGGTCAGAGCCCTGAAATCGCGGCCGCCTCTTACTAAAAGAGCAACCCTCCGAACGGCGCCCGGCCCAGTCCCTCTCCCTCCCGGGCCCTTCGGCAGGTCCCCGCACCTCACTCCCGGACCCTGACCCTGCCCCCCACCACCCCTTCCTTCGGTGCCCGCCCCCACCTGAAACGTCGGCCGACACACCCTCAGCACCTCCTGCCCGCAGTCGGCATGTCGGCCCCTGCCTCCCCCACCCCGGCCACGTCCGGCATCGGCCCCGATCCGCCCGGGCCCTCGTGCCCAGTGAGGGCGCCCAGCGCCCGAGGGGTGCACCGGCGACCGTCAGGGAGCCGGGGCAGGGCGCGAGGGGGAGCGGGTCCAGGGCGCCGGAGCGCCTGGCGAGGGGGTCTGGGGGGCGAGCAGCCCCCCATGCTGCGGCCGGTCCAGCGCGGCCAGGCGCTGGCGGGGTCCAGGGGCTGGCCCCTGGGATCGACGACCCGCGCCCGCCGACGGACAAGACCCCCGGCAAGAACCCGGAGGGCCTTGTCAGAGGAGCCGCTTAGGGTGGCGACGAGTTGGGATCGGGATCGGGATCGGGATCGGGGGACGCGTCGGTGAGTTGGTGGACCAGGAAGCCGCTGGAGGAACGGGCCCGCTGGGTGCTCGAACCCCTGGTGGGGGTGGGGCCGTTGCGCTTCGGGATGGACCCCGAGCAGGTTCGGGCGGCGTTGGACGGGGCGCACGTATCGCCGTCCCAGACGTCGGGCGGCAGGCTGGCCTGGCAGCGGTACCCGGACGTGGGCGTGACCGCGATCTACGGGCACGGGCCTGGGGCCGGGCCCGAGTCCGGGCCGTGCCTGGCCGCGGTGGCGGTCGATCCGTGGTGCGGGCCGCTGGTGCGGCTGGAGGACGTCGAGCTGGTGGGCCGGCTCCCCTCCGAGGTCCGCGCGGACATCCGCGGTCTCGCCCGGCTCGCGGGGGTCTCGGTAATCTCGAACTGGAGCGGCGATCCGGAGGTGGCGGCCTGGGGGTTGTCCATGGGGGCCGCGCAGGACTGGGGGTCTGCGGCCGGGGAATGGACGCGTGAGGACCGGGTGATCACGCATGCCCTGCTGGTCGGCCCCGAGCTGGCCGCGGACCCGTACGTGACCGCGCCGGTGATCGGTTGGCACGACGTCCGAGAGGCGAGGACGAACCCCGGGGTAGCGCCGCTGACTCCGCAGGCGCGGCCCCGCTGGGCCTGGAAGCCGCTGGAAGGGGTCGGACCACTCCGGTTCGGGATGACCGTGAACCAGGTGTCCGCCGCACTGGACGGCGAAGCGCCGGCCGCCCGCCGGGGATGGAACCTGTGGGCCGGACGCGGGGCCGGACAGTGGTACCTGAGGGAGGAACAGTTCGACGGGGCCGGGGTGACCGCCCACTACTGGTCCCCCGAAGGCCTTCCCACCCTGGCGGCCGTCACCGTGGACGGGCGTACGGGGCCCCAGGTCGACTGGGACGGCATCCGGCTGATCGGCCGGCCCGTCTCCGAGGTCGACGCGGAGGTGATCCGGAGCATCGAGGAACGCGGCCTGGGCTGGATGGTCCACTGCGACGGCGGCCCGGGTCCGGAGGAGCTCAACATGCACGTACGGGCCACCAGGGCCGGGGACACCGTCGTGAGCGGGGCACGCTTCTTCGCGCCGGACTGGGAGGACCACGGCTAGCCGACCGGGCGTCCTCCGGTGCGACTGCGCCCGAGACTGCATCCTTCGGCCTACCGCTACTTCGGTCCTGCGGAGGACGCTTCCGAGGTCCCGGCCGCGAGAGGGTTGGTCCGTGCGAACAACCATCGGATACACCATCGAAAGCAGCGGCTACGTCATCGGGGCCCAGGGGCTCGTCAGCTTCGCCTCGCGGACCTTCTTCGGCACGGAGTGGGGCTGGATGCACAAGATCGTCGACCTGCCCTCCACCGCCTACCTCGGTGTCATCGCCGTGGGGCTGGCACTCGTCGCCGTCGGGGTGAAGACGCGGAGGGCACCCGGGAGCCAGGAGGCGGTCTGACCGCCGGACACCTCCCCCGGACGCTCACGGGCACACCAATGCAGCGACACGGCCCGTTTTCCGGCGCAACGGACAAAAAACGACCGACAGAACAGCCCCTCTGGGCGCCGATCCCGACTCCCCCGGTGTCCCGCGACCTTCCCGGCCCTCGCAGGCCGCCAGCGGGCCGCACAGGGCTTTTTGGCGAAGGTGGATGGCCCCCAGGGGCCCCTCGGGGGGCGGTGGACGTCACCTCGTTGTGACTGAGCGCGCTACTGGGTCCGTGAGCGCTATAGCCGGCCCAAGGTGGGGGCCGGAGGGGAACCGCCCGCGATGGGGCCGGGGCCCGTGACTAGGCTTCAGCACCATGACCAGCGAGATCGGTTTCACCTGTACCTGCTGCGGGGCCCACCATCCTGAGCTGCCGATGAACTACACGGCCGAGGCGCCGGCGGTGTGGGATCCGGCGTTCGCCGACGCCGATGACTGCCTGCTCTCCTCGGACCAGTGCGTGGTCGGCGGGCAGTTCTACTTCATCAAGGGCTTGATAGAGATACCGGTCATCGGCAGCGATGAGGTGTTCTCCTGGGGGGTCTGGGTCTCGCTGAGCCGTGAAAGCTTCTCCCGGGCTGCGGAGCTGTGGGACACCCCGGGGCGCGAGGCTGAGGAACCGTACTTCGGCTGGCTCACCACCGACCTGCCGGTCTACCCGACCGCGACCCTCAATCTCAAGACGCACGTACACACCCGCCCGGTCGGTGAGCGCCCCTTCGTCGAGCTCGAACCCACCGATCACCCCCTCGCCGTCGAGCAGCGCACGGGCATCACCCTGGACCGTGTACGGGAGATCGCGGCAGCCGTTCTCCACTCCGGTGACGGCGAGCGGCGGTGACGGCCCACGACCAGCAATCGGCCGTCCCGGTCGGGCCCGCCGGCCTGAGCCGCAGGGCGCAGAGGTTCGTCGAGGCGGACGGCATCCGGCTCCGTCGACAGGACATCAGGCGACACCGCGACGTGTGGACCGGGCACGGGATCCCCGTCGCCGAGGTCGAACGGGCGGCAGCCTTCCAGGACCGTTGGGGCGGCCTCGCCCTTCCGCCGGCCCCGTTCTACGAGGGCGGCCCGGGGGTCCTGGACGCCGACTGCCCCGAAGGGTCGGACGCGGCGGGCTGGTCCTTCCGGGCGGGGGACTGCCGTGTGTCGATGGCCTACGGATTCATGATCGGCCCCGATGGGGCGTTCGGGATCGACGCCTGCCACTGGACACCCCTGCACGCGAGCACGGACGGCTGGGTGGAGTCCCTGGCGCTCGCCGCGCACGCCCGCGGCCGGGCCGAGACCGTCACACGGCTCAGGGGCAGTGCCGTCGCGGCGTTGGACCTCGGCGGCTTCGAGCCGGTGCCCGAAGTGCAGGGCGTGACCGATACCTGGTGGCGGGGCAAGGACTCGCTCGTCGCCGTGTACCGGGGCGAGGCCGTGGGCCTTGACGCCCCGCAGTGCCTTGAAGCGCACGTCTACGGGGGTCTCGACGAGTGGGGTCTCCACGGCGGCTGACCCGAGCGGACTTGAGCGGCTACTCTCTCGGCCCCCCTTGTTAGATGTTTAGCTAAGCTGTTAAATACCTGGCATGACAGAAGCTCAGGACGAGGCGGGAGCCTTCCGTGCGCTCGCCGATCCGACGAGGCGCCAGATCCTTGAGGACCTCAGGGGCGGCGAGCTCGCGGCAGGTGAGATCGCGGCCAGGTTCGCGATCAGCGCGCCCTCCATCTCACGGCATCTGGGCGTGCTCAAGGGAGCCGGACTGGTCACCGAGCGACGGGAGGGGAACCGAATTATCTACGCACTGGCCGAGGATCGCCTGGCGGCCAGCATCGGCCGGTTCCTCAGCGCCGTCTGCCCCGAGCAGATCGTGCTTCGCCACACCACATGGCGCCGCAGGGCGCAGAACGAGGGATCATGAGGCAGCCACGACTGTCCAGTGTCGTTGAACGACGGCTGCTGGTGAACTACCGAGTCGCCCCGGACATCGCGGAACGCCTGCTCCCCGCGCCACTTCGCCCGCAACTCGTGCATGGCCATGCGGTCGCGGGCATCTGCCTGCTGCGACTGGGGAGTGTCCGGCCCGCCGGGACGCCCAAGGTCCTCGGACTGCGGAGCGAGAACGCGGCGCACCGCATCGCCGTCGAGTGGGACGGACCGGACGGCGTCGAGACCGGCGTGTACATCCCGAGGCGCGACACGGCCTCGCGGCTCAACGTCTGGGCCGGAGGCCGCCTCTTCCCCGGCGAACACGGGCGCGCCGACTTCGAGGTGCACGAGACGCCCGGTCGGATGAGCGTCGCGCTGGCCACACGGGACGGCGACACCCGAGTCGACGTCACCGTCGAGCTGTCCGACGAACTGCGCGGCAGCGCACTCTTCGCCGATCTCGCCGAGGCTTCCTGTTTCTTCCGGGACGGGGCGAAGGGCTTCTCGGCCACCAGCTCCGGCCGTCACCTGGACGGCATGGAACTGCAGACCGATGCCTGGCACGTGGAGGCCTGCCGGGTCCGCTCCGCCGTATCGTCCTTCTTCGACGATCCGGAGCGCTTCCCGCCGGGGAGTGCGACCCTGGACTGCGCTCTGGTCATGCGCGACGTCCCGGTCAGCTGGCGGCCGCTCCCGGCAATGGTTTCCGAACGTGGTGCTCAACTCGCCTGCTGAAGCACTGGAGGCTGCCTCACCCCCGAACTCGCCGTCGTCACCCTGGGAGGTGAGGGGCAGGACGAGGAGGAGTGGTTCCGCCACCACCTGATCGACGTGCGAACGGGCACGCTCGACGGCGAGATCGTCGTCGAGGCTGAAGTGCGCGGTTCGGAACCCTGCTGAGTCGGGCGTAGTAGCCGTCACGCAGACGCGGCCAGAGCTACCCCCGGGCTCAGTGACCGCAGGCGTCAGGACTGCCGGAAGCTGTCAGAGGCTGTCGGGCTGGTGTCGGTGGGGTGTGGGTGGGGCGTCGGTGGGGTCTGGGACCTTTCGAGGGTCCCTCCCCCGCCTGAGCCCCGCCGACTTCGAGGAGCGCGCATGACGATCACCATCCGGCCCGGAAGCACCGTCATGTTCACCGGTGATTCGATCACCGACTGCCAACGGCTGGAGAGCGAGGACGGCCTCGGGTTCGGCTACCCGCTGCGCGTCGCGGGCGAGTGGGGACTCCGGCACCCCGACCGGGCCGTCACCTGGCTGAACACCGGGATCAGCGGCCACAAGGTGATGGACCTGGAGGCCCGCTGGCGGACGGACGTGCTCGACGCGCGCCCCGACCTGCTGTCGATCCTGGTCGGCGTCAACGACATGGGCTGGCACACGATCGACCCTGAGGGACACGTCATCCCCGTCGAGGAGTTCGAAGCGGGTTACGACCGGCTCCTCGCCCCCCTCGCCGAGGCGGGCACCGAGCTGATCCTCATCGAGCCGTTCCTCCTGCCGATCCGCGGCGTCGTCGAGGCCGGTGCCGCGCGCATCGGGGAGCGGGAGCGGAGGCAGTGGCGCACCGACCTGGACCCGAAGATCCAGGCCGTGCGCAGGCTCGCCCGCCGGTACGGCGCGCATCTGATCGCTGCCGACGGCATGTTCGCCGAGCTCAGTGCGAGGACCGTGCCGGAGCACTGGGCCGCGGACGGCGTACACCCGACGCCGGCCGGCCACGCCGCACTCGCGGCGGCCTGGCTGCGCCTGGTCGCGTGACGGCCCGTCGTCCCTGACGGCCTGAACCGGTCGTCAGGGACGACAGGTGCGCCGGTACTTCCGGTCGGCAACGGGCTTCCAGGCCAAGGTAACCGGTGATCTTTGACAGCAATCCGCCCTATACCAGGGCAACATATTTCGGTGTGCCTCTTCGCCTTCCCGTCAGAAGGTTAGTAAGGTACCCGCATGACCGCCCCATACGATCCGGAAGTCAGGGAAAAGGTAGTTGCCAAGCTGCCGGCGCCCCTGAGGCAGGAACTCAAGGTCCGCGCAGCCCAGTTGGGCGTGGACATCCAGGACGCCGTCACCGAGGGCATCCACGCCTGGCGCGCCGACGCAACGGCCGCCACCCCCGTGGACACCTCCGGCTCCTCCTCCTTCTCCACCTACCTCCCCACCGGCCTGTACGGGGATTTCAAGGACGACTGCCGTACGCGGGAGATCCCGTACAACCAGGGCGTCGCCCAGTCGATCCGGCTCTGGCTCGACACCCACCCCTCCCCCATGGGCCGCCGCCGGCCGGCCAACGAGGGCGCCCGCCGGGTCGTGGTCTGCAACCAGAAGGGCGGTGTCGGCAAGAGCGCCATCAGCAACGGCCTCTCCCAGGCCCTCGCCGAGACGGGCGCGCGGGTCTGCGTCATCGACTTCGACCCCCAGGGCCACCTCACCCGCCACCTTGGTGCCGAGATGCTCGGCATCAAGGAGCCCAGCCTCGCCAAGCACATGCTGGGGGAGATCGAGGGCCGGGTCCGCGACCTCCTCGTACCCATCGAGCACGGCGTCTTCGCCGGCCGCCTCTTCCTCCTGCCGTCCTGCAAGGACGCCTTCCTCCTCGACGCCCGGCTGGCCACTACCCGCCACGTGCGCACCAAGGAGACGGCGCTGGAGAAGGCGCTCGAAGAGCTGGAGAAGGAGTTCGACTACATCGTCGTCGACTGCCCGCCCAGCCTCGGCTACACCATGGACACCGCCCTCTACTACGCCCGTACCCGCGAGGGCGAGGCCCCGAAGACCTCCGGCATCGTCGTCCCCGTCCAGGCCGAGGACACCTCCGCCGACGCGTACGACATGCTCAGCGAGCAGCTCGAGGACCTGATCGACGACCTCGACATCGACATCGCGCAGCTCGGTTTCGTCGTCAACCTCTACGACAGCCGCAAGGGCTACGTCGTCACCTCCTCCCTCAACAGCTGGAAGGAGTTCGGGGACCCGCCCGTCATCACCGTCATCTCCGACCTGAAGGAGCAGCGCGAGGCCGTGCGCGTCAAGCTGCCCCTGCTGCACTACGCGCCGGAGTGCGAGCAGTCCGAGGCCATGCGTGAGATCGCCCGGAGGATCGCGGTATGAGCAAGAGCGACCTCCTCGGCACCGGTGCGGCCTTCAGCAACGCCCGCCGCGCCGGCGGCCGCAGCGAGCGCGGGCGGGCCAAGGCCATCGCGCAGGGCGACGTACCGGCGTACGAACTGATCCGCGTCCCCCTCGACCAGGTCTCCCCCACCCCCCTCAACCCGCGCCGCAACTTCGGCACGGACGAGGACAAGACCCGCTTCGGCGAGGAGCTGCGTCAGGCGCAGCTCTCTGCCTGTGTCGTCGTCGGCCGTGAGGCCTACCTCGGCCTGTGGCCGGACCACGCGTCGCGGATCGGGGCGGCCGCGTACGTCCTCATCAACGGCGAACGCCGGTTCCGCAGCGCCGTGCACGTGGGGCTGGAGTCGCTGGACTTCGTCGTGCGCGACGACCTGGCGGTGTCCCGCGCGGACTTCATCGACCACCTCCTCGCGGAGAACCTCGAACGCGAGGACTTCGACGTCATCGAGCGCGCCCGCGGCGTGCAGCAGCTCGTGGACACCTGCGCGGAGCAGGGCCGGGAGCACGGGGCGAAGTCGCGGGCGGCGGAGCGGCTGGGGAAGTCGCCGTCGTGGATCACCAACCAGCTGGTGCTGCTGGAACTCCCCGAGGAGATCCAGGCCATGCTGAGCTCCGGCGACATGCCCGAGCGGGACGGACGCCTCCTGGCGCGCGCGGCGAAGGACCGGCCGGGCGCGGACGCGGCCTCCCTGCTGGACCTGCTCCAGGAGAACAAGGCACAGGAGGCCCGGGCGAAGGCGGCCCAGCGGGAGATCCTGCGCGAGGCCCGTGAGCCCGCGCCGACGCCGGTCCCGGTGCCCGTACCGGCCTCCGACCCCGCCCCCGCCCCGGTGGTGGCCGCCGAGCCGGGCCCCGCGATCGTCGCCGCCCCGGAGCCCCGACTTTTGTCCGCGGACAAAAGTCGGGAGCCGGAGCCGGAGCCGGAGCCGGAGCCGGAGCCGGAGCCGCAGCCGGCAGTGGTGGTGGAAGCCCCGGCTCCGCTTGCCGTGAGCCCCACTCCCCTGCCGGAGCCGGTCATCGCCGAGGCCGAGCCGGAGCCGGAGCAGGAGCCGGAAGCCGAGCCGGAGATGGCGATCCCGGTCCAGGCGAAGAGTACGGCGGCGGCCCCGGTCGCGTGGGGCGACCCCCAGGCGGTCTTCGAGGCGATCCGCCAGAACATGCCGCCGAGGCAGCGGGCGGAGCTGACCATGCTCCTCATCGACAGCAACGGCAGGACGACTGCCAACCGCTGAACCACACACCCCCTAAGGCAGAAGGCCCCATTTTGGGCAGCGAAAAAAACTCGGGCCGTCGTCATGAGAGCACCCTGGCTGGTCGTGCGCCGAGTTGTCCTACGTGGACGAGGTGCACGGACGCCGTAGGCGTCCGCTGCGGGACTGCGTGACGAGCCGGTTCGAGGATGTGGCTCCGGTGCGTACGTTCCGCTGGTCTCGCGGTGCGCGCCACTTCCACCTGACCTGCTCGCCCGATCCGTCCTTTGAAGCCTGGCAGGTCACGGGCCCACGAGGATGGCGCTTCGCGTCGCTACCTGGCGGAGACCTTGCCGTCTGGCCTGGCTCAGGAGCGAGCGAGTCCTAGCCGCGACTGTCCCGTCTCAAATGATCTGGTCCGGATCCAGGGCAGTGACCTGCGGCGACCAGATCAACTGAGATGCCGGACCGCCGACAATCTCAAGCGATCTGGTCCCGGAAGCCTGGATGCCGGGTGTTGTCCCAGTTGATCCGGTCCGGCCCTGATGTCCCGGCGCCCCGGCGCCCCGGCGCGTGCGGACCCGAGGCCAGTGACTTGGGAATCCGCAGCTGGGGCTCTCGCAGTGGGCAGCGACGTCAGGCTTGGCGGGCAGAGGCTGTGAACCGGTCGGCGAACGCGATGGCAAGGTCTCGGAGTTCGTCCGGTCGCTCGATGACGAACGGCCGGTCGAGCGAGGCGAGTACAGGAGGCAACCAGTCGAGCCGCTCTGCCCGCAATTCGACGTGGATCCAACGCTCGGTGTGCGGATCTGTGCCATCCACGGGCGCGGGCTCCTCCACGCTCGCGACGCTGGCAGGAAGCCGGGTGCGGATCTGCTCGACCGTCCCATGGATCCGCAGGGTCACTTCGTGCTGGTACGCGGCCTTGGCGAGCCCTGACAGGACGCGCTGTGCCGGATCGAGTCCGGCGGGCGGCTCGAACGAGCCGGGCAGGGTCCTGGCGTCCGATATGCGATCGAGCCGGAATGTCCGGTCCTGGCCGATCTCGGGATCGGTGCCCGTGACATACCACCGGCCCGCATGGGTGACGATCCCGTACGGGTGCAGCGTGCGTTCGCTTCGTCGGCCGTCTCGGGCGGTGTACCTGATCGAGATCGGGCGGCGATGGCGTACCGCATCGGCAATGGCGAGCAGGACCCCGGTCTCCGGGGTAGCCAACTCGCCGGCCGGAGCCGTGAAGGCGAGGGCTTCCATGACAGCGTCGAGCCGACGGGCCAGACGCTCGGGCAGAGCCCGGCGAATCTTGGCCGCTGCCGTCTCACCCGCGGTCTCGGTCGCCGTTAGCAACCCCGTCCTGCGGCCGGCGACGAGCCCGAGCAGCACGGCGAGCGCCTCGTCGTCGTTGAGCATGAGCGGAGGCAAGCGGTACCCGGGGGCGAGCCGGTACCCGCCATAGCGGCCACGGACCGCCTCGACAGGGATGTCGAGATCGACCAGGTGGTCCACATACCGCCGCACGGTGCGCCCGTCGACGCCGAGCCGGTCGGCGAGTTCGGTCACCGTTCTGATGCCGCCCGACTGCAGGAGTTCCAGGAGAGCGAGCACGCGGCCAGTAGGTCGAGCCATGTCCACCAGCCTAGCCCTGATACCGGACGGATTCTGTCCACTATTTGCTCTAGCGTCCGAAGCGCAGCGAATCCACCAACCTGAGGAGAGCACCATGGACTTCGTTTCGATCCGGATCATCACAGGCGACGTCGCGCGCCTCGTCGACTTCTACGAGCGAGCCACCGGAGTGCGGGCGGACTGGTCCACCGAGGACTTCGCCGAACTGCGGACCGCCAGTGGGACCCTCGCGATCGGCAGCACCCGCACCGTGGCACTGTTCGCACCGGGCTCCGCCCATCCTGCCGACAACAACACCGTGATCACTGAATTCCTCGTCGCCGACGTGGACGGCGTGTACCGGAACCTGGCCGATTTCGTCGCCGACTTCGTGACCGTGCCCACCACGATGCCCTGGGGCAACCGGTCGCTCCTGCTCCGTGACCCCGACGGCAACCTCGTCAACTTCTTCACCCCTGTCACGCCGGCGGCCATCGAGAAGTTCGCTCGTTGACGACAGCGCGGCCGCCTGGGCAGGGGGCAGTCCCGGCGGCACGCTCCATAGGGACCAGATCGAATGAGACGGGACAGCGACACGCATTCCGGCAGGCACGAGTCCTGCAGTCCGTCTCAGCGAACGAAGTCCACGTGGGGCTCGGAGCACGCGTACGCGCGCAGGTCGTCGATCCGGCCCTGACGCTCACGGACCCTGGCGAGCAGGCCGATGGCCGCATCCGGGTCGAGGACCCGGCAGCACCACGGTTCCTTGCAGCGGTGCCCGACGGCGCCCGCACGGCGTGCACCACCCGGTGGCCGCGTGCGGGCGAGCACCTCCATGCCTCCTGCCTCCCTCCCCAGAGGGGGCGACTTTTGTCCGCGGACAAAAGTCGGGGTCACTCGTCGGCGGCCAGTACCTCTCGGGCGCGCAGTACGAGGGCTTCGCCGGCGTCGAGGAGGCGCTGTCGGTCAACCCCGTTTCCAGCGGCAGCCTTGCTCCGTCGGCCTGGAGCCGAGGATGCTGGGGCGATGCCAGGACAGCGGAAGAGGAAGCGCCGACGTCAGGACGAGGCGAGGCGGAGCGCTGAGCGCTTCGCACCCGACGCGGGCCGATGGGAGGTGCTCTTCGAGACCCAGGACGCCTCGGAGTTCCGCGCCTACGTCCGGCGACTCCGAGAGTCGGATCCGGAGATCGACTGGAGCGCCGTCCGCGTGGACAACTTCTGCGGGCGCCTGATCTACCCGGACACGTACCGACTGAGCCTCTTCGTACCCGATCCCGCACCCGCTGCAGGGCGAATCCCGGGCGAGCGCTGACCCCCGACTTTTGTCCGCGGACAAAAGTCGGCAGCGGGCCGTTGTGGGTGCCCCGCCCGCGAGGGCCCGTGACACGGGTCATAGGGTGGCGGGCCATGGACATCGCAGAGACACCGGGGCTCTGGGAGTTCCTCAGCTCCCTCGAACTCGGCGAACGGATCTCGGGCCGCGTCGCCTCCATCGAATCCTTCGGCGTGTTCGTCGCCCTGGACGACGGCCCCGCCCACCCGGTCTTCCCGGGCGTCGGGTTCATCTCGTACGTCGAACTGGCCTGGCAGCGCTTCGACGCGGCCACGGAGATCGTCAGGGTGGGGGAGCGCGTCACATGTGAGTTCCTGCAGTTCGACACCTGGAACGGAGAGGCCCGGCTGTCCCTGAAGGCCACGCAGCCCGACCCGTTCCAGACCTTCGCCGACGACACCAGCGTCGGGCAGACGCTGCCGGGCCGGGTCACCGAGCTGGTTCCCTTCGGCGTCTTCGTCGAGGTCGCCAAGGGCATCGAGGGACTGGTTCCGCTGCTGGAGCTCGCCTGGACACCGGTCGAGACGCCGGAGGAGATCGTCCGGGTCGGGGACGAGTTCCGGGTCGTCGTCACGGAGGTGGACCGGCAACACCGCCGGCTCGTCCTTTCCCGACGACGGGCGCTGCGGCGCCGGCAGCAGCCGGGCTGATGTGGTCCGGCGCTGGTGGATGCCGAACCTCGTCTCAGTTGATCTGGTCCGCCCCCTCCTGCTGTGGGCGGTGCCTGATCTACTGCCTGCCGACGAACTGGAAGCTGAGAGGAAGCAATGGGCGCTCTGACTGACTACTTCCGCGCGGTGGATGCGGCATCGGTTGTGGAGGTGCTTGAGCGGGCGGATGGTGGGTCCCCGCTCGGCGCAGGGCCCCCTGTCTTCGATGGGGTCCAGGCCAAGCACGTGGATCCGACCGTTGTCCTGGCGCTGCTGATTGCTGCCATCCGTCAGGTTCAGTGGCGAGTGGACCTGGTCGAGGAGGTGACCGTGTGGCCGGCCTCCCCAGTACCCGGCCCGGACGGCCCCGAGGACGAGGACGACCCGTGGGTGACGGGACCGTGGGTATCCGAACTCAATCCCCTGGTACGGGACACTCTGGCGGCTGTGCGCGACTCCGAAGTGCCAACCATCGTCGCCAGGTGGGTGCAGGCGGAAGAGCTGCACGGAGCGCGGGTCGAGGACATGCAGCCGGTGGCTGAAGAGATCATCCTGCTCGCCAGGCGGGCCCTCGAAGCCGGCGAGCAGCTCTACTGCTGGATGTGTCTGTGAGGTGGCCCAGCCTGGATGTCCGGTCCACAGCTGGCGAGCCACGTCACCTGAGACAAGAAGCGAATCGGACCAGATCACTTGAGACGGGAACCAGATCCTTCGAGACGGGACACGCGGACAAAAGTCGAGGGGGCAGCGCCTGGGTGTCCTGTCTCAACGAAGTTCGACCGGACTCGGTGAGCTTCGACCGACGCTGCCAGTCAGGCCGGGTGCAGCACAGCCATGGCGATCTCACGAATGCGGTCCTGCGTGATTCCGGTGCGCTGTTCGACAGCGAGTGGGTGGTCGGTGGGCTCCAGCTCGATGAACGGTCGCTTGCCGACCGGTCGAGCGTGGGCGTTGGTCTTCAAGCTCGGTAGTCGGTGCCTGCCTGGAACCGTGGCGGCGGTAGTAGGAGATGGTGACAGCGGCGAGCAGGGGGCCCCAGAGGACCAGTGGCTGGTAGAGGATGCCGACGACGAGGTTGCCCGTGTCCGTCATGTCATCGTGCGGGTACGTCCACCACCAAGGGAGGTCGGCCCAGAGCAGGGTCAGTGCGATGGCGCCAAGGGCTGCTGGGACGACGGCGGCCATGGGGCGGACGGCGCGCCCCCCGATCAGCGGTATCCAGCGCGGCACGACCTCGCCCCAGGGCCGCACCAGTCCGATCGTCAAGAAGGCCAGGAGCTCGCAGACCACACTGAGCGTCAGCATCTGGATCTTCGCGACGGGTGTATCGAAGGGGATGAAGCCCTCGTCGGTGTAACCGGCCTGCCATCCCAGCACCATGGCGATGCGCCACAACCCGCTGGGCAGTACGACCAGCGTGGTCAGGTGCGCTGCCCATACCGCCCAACGTGGGGGCGGCGTAATGGAGTTCGTGGTCACGTTGGCTACTGGGCTGGTCATGCAGCTCATCGTGGCGTGCCGCTGACCGAGTTTCGTCAGACTGTACGCCGGACTCGGGTAGCCCCGGAGAACAGCACTTGGACGAGAGGCTCCCCCGCGTGGCGGAGTCGACGTCATCCTCCGGGACGACGCAGCCACTCCGTTCGCACGCAGTGCGCTGTCCGGGACCTGCCCACGACTGTGTTCGGCGACAAACGGGCTGGATTCATTGGCAGCGGACACACGCCGTGGGGCCCGGACTTTTGTCCGCGGACAAAAGTCGGAGCCGGACCGGGGGAGGGGGGCCGATGGTCGGCGACGGTGTCAGACGGATTCCGCCCGCATGTAGGCGAAGACCCTGCCCAACGCTTCGTCCCGGTGCGGAGTCGCCCCGTCGGAGAACGCTGCCCGGGCGCGGTCGACGTCGTCGCGGCGGACGGGGCTCGGTACGTGCGGGGTCAGCCTGATGACAAGCGGGGCGATCCCCGCCTGCTGGTACGCGGCGAGCTTGTGGTGCCCGTCGAGGAGGTAGCCCACCCAGCTGTCGGCGGTGGGGAACAGCGCGACCAGCGCCGGCAGGTCGCCCCCGGCGCGGATGCGGTCGCGGTACCCGCGCACCGCCCGGTGGTCGCGGGGCGGCCACGTGTCGGTGGTCACCAGCGCCAAGTCCTCGTCGGGGTACCAGTGCTGGACCTGGAGGGCACGCGGGTGGACCACCCGCAGGTGGTGCGGAGCGACTTCGGCCCTCATCACGTACCGCCCGGGGGCGAGCAGCGACAGCAGCGGCCGCAGACACTCCGGATCCGGCGGCTCGACCCGTCCGGTACGCGGATCGGGCACGAGGCCGGGCGCGCTGAGCCACTCGCCGAGGTACTTGACCTCGTCGAGCCCGGGCCCGCCCGCTCCCGCCCGAGCCGCCAGCCAACCCACACTGCCGCAGCCGTCGTTGCCCTCCAGGAACACCGGATCACCGACGAGGAGGAGCAGGCTGCCACCCGCGTCACCGGTCACTTCGATGACGCCGTGCCCGTCGGGTACGTCGACACACACGGAGGGGGAGGGCTGCCGTCTGCTCATCCGCCGATCCTACGGCGGGTGTTCGCGGTCCCGGGGCACCGTGACGGGCGGGGCCCTGTCGTGAGGGCTGCAGGGGGAGAGGTGGGCTTCTACCCCCAGGTAGCGCCAGGCCGCGGTGTGGAGGACGAGGACGGCGGGACCCGTCACCCGGTTTGTTCAGGGCGCGTGTGACCATCTCGGTATGCGCCTGATAGCTGACGGAGCCACGCCGATCCCGCGGATGGTGCTGGTCGAGGACCTTGAGACTGACGACGGTTATGTATTCGAGCCGGCCGAGCCGCTCTTCCTGGCCGCCGGAGATCGCATCGCCTTCGAAGGGGACGGGCTCATCGTCGTGAGAGCCTCCGGCGGGAGGCTGGCGCCCCCCGGCAGCTGGTCCACTCGCTGCCGGCTCAGGGCTGATGGGCCCGACCGTCCGGCGGCAGTCAGAGCGCGCAGGGCCAGAGACTGACGCGGTCTCGTGCCACGCGGACCTCGACCCATGCTCCATCTGCGCCGCTCTCCGGCGGTGGTGGCGGCCCGGTGAGATCGAAGAGGATCGAGGTTCCGCCCAGGTCCAGGGCGACACCTCCGTCTTCGAAGAGGCTCAGCTGTCCCCGAAAGACGATGCGGTCGCCGTCTTCCCGTAGTGCAGGAGCAGCAGAGGCACTCGGCCAGGCGTTCACGGTCCAGACGATGTCCTCGTCCACGGTCCACTCCACGTGGTGTTCCCGCCCCACTGCCTCGGCAGCCCCCCGCCAGAGCACCTCAACGGTGCCCAGCGGCGAGTGGACCCGGACGACCCCCGAGGAGGCGGGCCGCACCGCCTCTACCCTGACCAACATCCCGCCATCATCTCCGACGGACCGTCCGGGCGAGCCGCGCGGGTCGGTGCCGAGGCGGGTGTCGAGGTGGAGGAGGGCGCCGAGGGCGGCCCCCTGGTCGTAGTCGAGGCCGGTCTGCGGCAGGTAGCGGTCCAGGTACGCCGCGAGGATCCCGGCGTCCTCCGCAGTGCCGAAGCGCGCCAGGGCGAAGCAGTAGCCGCTGCCGGCGTAGCAGACCTCGCTGTCCAGGAGCAGGGTGCCGATGCGCTCGCGGAACGTGGTGCGCAGGCCTACGCCGATCAGCCAGGCGGCGGTGACCCGTGGCCGCCAGCCGCCTTCGAGGAGGGTCTCCAGGTCGGCGTCGGTGATGGAGGCCGCGTCTTCGATCAGGCTGCGGGCGAAGCGTTCCCGGTGGGGCCACTGCGGGCGCAGGCAGCGCCAGTTGCCGAGTTCGAGGTAGCGGGGGTAGTCGGAGTCCGTCGCCAGCATGTAGCGGTCGATGACGCGCCGGTCGATCGGCATGCCGGACCTCGCTTCCCGTTCCGGGGCGGCTCCCTTCGCGGCGCCGCGGCTTCGATGCTCGCAGGGCGTCGGCCGGCCGGCACCTGGATTACGCGGGGGAGGGCGCCGACCCCGTTGGCCGGCCACCGCCGCTGGGCCGCCCCGGGGGGGGGGGGGGGTGGCGTGGTCTTCCCCTTTTTGCGGGTTTTCCTGGGAAAAAAAGAAAAAGACGCCTCCCCCCGGCTTTGGGACCTCC
>NZ_JBWKEZ010000009.1:0-127837 GCF_056434525.1 Streptomyces sp. NPDC044002 | reverse complement strand
AGAAAGAGGCACCTCTTCCCCCCCCACCCCCCTCTCCGGCTCGGGGTCCCCCACCCCTTTTGCCCCCCCACCCCCCCCCCCCCCCCGGGGCGGGGCAGCGGCCGCGCTCAGTTGCCCGTCGTGGCCAGTTTCGCCGCGAAACCGAGGAACAGTGCTCCCGCCCCGGTCGTGAGGCCCGCCGACAGCTTCCGGCGGCGGCGGAACTGCGCGGCGAGGTACGTGCCGCTGAAGATCAGCACGGTGACGTACGCGATGCTGATGGCCTGGTAGACGACGGCCAGCAGCGCGAAGGACAGCCCCGGGTACGCGTACCCGGGATCGACGAACTGGACGAAGAACGACAGGAAGAACAAGATCGCCTTCGGGTTCAGCACGGTGATCAGCAGGGAGCGGCGGAACAGTCTGCCGTTCGCCCCCGGGTCGGCGTCGGCCGCCTCCGCGGCCGCCTCCGTGCTCTTGTCGTCACGGCGTCTCCACATCGCCCACGCCGCCCGGATCATGCCGACCGCGATCCAGGTCAGATAGCCGGCGCCCGCGTACTTCACCACGGCGAACACCAGCTCGTTGGCCTGGAGCAGCGAGGCCAGCCCGGCGGCCGTCGCCACCATCAGCAGGGTCTCGCCCAGGAACATCCCGGCCGCGGCGCGGTATCCGGCCCTGACCCCCAGCCGCGCGGCGACCGACAGCGTGAACAGGGAACTCGGCCCCGGCAGCAGAATGATCAGCAGCGCCCCCAAGGCATAGGTCAGCAGGTTCTGCACTCCCAGCATTCCGGCACCCCATCCTTCCCGGCGGCTATCCGACGTTGTTCCCCGTGCGCACGTTGTGCGCGCTCACCATCTCGTCGACCTCGCTGATCCGCTCCAGCGCGTACTTCTCGCTGATGTGCGTGAAGTTGTCCGCCCAGAACGCACCCAGCTCGTCGATGTCGAGCAGGTCCTGGTCGCCGAACCTGGCGGACATCTCCTCCCGGTCGTCCCGCGTCACGGTGACGCCGAGGGCGGTCAGGTAGTGGTCGATCTCCTCGCTGTTCTTGAAGAAGTTCGGCCGTTCGTAGTCGACCAGCAGATCCCACGCGGGACTGTTCGGCAACGGAATAAACCGGGAGAACTCCACCGAGGAGAGCTCGACTTCGCCCAGCATCTGCCGGATCCCGGCGATGGTGCGGTCCAGCGTCTCGGGCCGCTCTCCCGGAGCACCGGCGATGTACGAGGCGTGGACCGAGATGCCGGCCTTGTTCAGCATGCGGATGGCTTCGAGGTTGGTCTCGCCGGTCGTCTTGTTCTTCCTCTGGGCTTCGAGCATCTCGGGGTCGGCGGCGTCCAGCCCGATGTTGGCGCGGGTGACGCCCAGCCGCCGCAGCTTGTCGACGTTGTTGCGCTTGGTCAGCCCCAGGGCCCGCGCGTAGACCATGATCTGCAGCTCGCCGTCGTCGATGCGGCGCTTGAGGTGCGGCGGGGTGGAGTCGATGAGGGCGTCCACGTAGCGGGGGCTGGCCGTGAAGCTGTCGTAGACCTCGAAGAAGAGGTTGATGCCGTGCTCGCGGTTGTACTGGTCGATCGTCTTCCAGAAGCCGCGGGGATCGCCCGTGTTGACGGTCAGATCCGCGATGGAGCAGTAGGTGCAGCGCTTGTGGCCGTTCTCGCAGCCGCGCGCGTTGTTCACGGTCACCGGTCGCACCTGGTGGCCGTGGAGGTGGCCGAACTGGGCCCGGTAGTTCTCGGCGTAGACGTCGAGCACGTCGTCGATGAAGGTCAGGTCGGGGATCGTGTTGCGCAGGGAGAGCGCGTACTTCGGGGCCGGTTGACGCGGATCGCGCCGTCGTGCCGGTAGGCGACCGAGGAGACCTCGGACAAGGGGCGGCCGCCCTCGAGTAACGCGCGGATCAGTTCCACGAAGGGGATCTCGCCGCCGTCGTTGGCTATGACGTAGTCGATCTGCGGCCGGTTGCGGAGGATCATCTCGGGGAAGAAGATCGCGTGGTCGTCGCCGAGGACGACCCGGGCACCGCACGCCTTGGCCGTTTCGGCGATCTTCAGGGCCTCGGAGTAGGTCGGTGTCAGCGCGCTGATGCCGACGACATCGGGCGCGAAGTCCCGGACGGCGCGCTGGACGGTCTCGGTGTTGCCGATGCCGCCGTCGACTACCCGGATCTCGACGCGGTCACCCAGTGCTTCTCGTGTTGCCGTGGCGAGCTGGACGATGCCGATGTGCGGGTAGCAGGCGTAGTTCGAGGCGTTCCGGTTGTCCGTGGGGTTGGGGGCGTTCGCGAGCAGGAGCTTCAGCGTCATTCCATCACCTGTGCGGGGGGAGCGAAGCGGAACGGACGGCCGGCGGAGGCACGTCCGTACGGATCATGAACATTCGCACAGGGGATATACGTGTACCAGGCATCAACCGGCCACCGGGGTGTGGAAACCGGACATCCTGATTCCGTTCGGGAGGCGGGGCGGTGCCCGTTGCCGTGCGGCTACTGCCAGAAGACCTCTTCCACGACGATCTGGGGGTCGGCGGTGCGCCGGAGGAAGGTGTAGTGGATCCATCCCCGCCCGTGGTCGAAGTGGCAGACGTGCAGTCCACTCGGCACGGTCGAGAGGAGCGGGGTGATTCTGCAGCCCTCGGGGAGATCCGGGAGGCTGTCGATACCTCGGAAGTAGGGGTCCTCGACCGTGACCAGCTCGGCACGGACGGCGTCGATCAGATCGCGTACCAGCTTGGGCAGGGAGTCGCGGGCGGCGCGGGCCGTGTCGACCCAGTCCATCTGCCAGGGCGGCCCCATGAACGCACCGCTCACTGGCCGGGCTCCGCCTTGCCCGCCTCACGCCGCAGGTGCGCTGCCTGGGTCAGTAGCTGCTTGGCTTCGCCGCTGCTCGTCGTTTCGCCGGCGCGGGCTTCCAGATCATGCACTGTCCGGGACAGTTCGGGATTCCGGGCGAGCGCGAACTCGGTCCACCATTGCGCCATGAAGGCGGGAACGGGGGCCAAGTCGTACGCGTCCGCGATGGCCCACTTCCAGTGGGCGTCGAAGTCGGGCAGCAGTGCCGGTGCGTGCTCGGCGATGGCCGCGCGCAGGGCCTTCGGGTTCCGTTCGGGCATGGGGGGGATGCCGGACGGTCTGGCGGCGGTGGTCATGCCGCCACCTCCTCGTCCAGGGCCTGGCCGGCGGCCTGCTGCTCGGTTTTGGCCCGGTAGGCGAGGGCGAGGTTCGAGACGTGCTGAGGTGTGACGTCCAGGTGCCGGGCGACGGCGGAGTTACCGCCTCGGCCGAGCTCTACGGCGATGCGCCCGGCGGCCTCCGCGAACGCCTGCTTCGCGCCGGTGACGGCTGCCTGCAGCCGGTCGAGCTCGCGACGCTGCGCGGGTGTGAGCTCGGCCTGCCGGGCACGGGAGCCTGGTGTGTCACTCATGGATGGAGTGTGCACCCCAGCGCGTCTTAATTGCAATTGTCCGTTGTCATTAGAGGGAGATCGGTTTGGCTGGCAAGCTGGCGAACGCGCAGGTCAAGTCGGGTCCGGGCCGCGTTTGACACCCGAGGGGTCAGACCGCGAAGGGGACCGTCCGCCCGAGTAGGTGCCGTACCGGTTCCGCTTCGGGGACTCCGAGGGGCTCGAAGATGTCGAGTGCTTCCAGCCAGCAGGTCCGGGCCCGGTCCGGCTGGCCGAGGAGCTGGAGTGCCCTGCCCAGGACCACGAGGGTGGTGGCCCGGCGCCACTCGCCGCCGATGCCGCGCAGGGCCAGTGCCTGTTCGGCGTGGGCGGCGGCCTTGGCGGGGCGGTGGGCGGCGAGGTGGGCTTCGGCGAGGCGGAAGTGGGTGACGCCCTCCCAGAGGCGCTGCCGGTTGTCGTGGAAGAGGGACAGGGCCTCGCCGAGCTGGTCCAGGGCCTCGGGGAGCCGGCCGGCTCGGGTGAGGGCGATGCCGAGGGCGTAGCGGCCGTTGGCCAGGCGCAGGGTCAGGCCCATCCGGTCGTAGAGGGCGATGCCCTGCCGGGCCAGGTCGATGGCGCTGTCCAGGCGGCCCAGGCTGACGTGGATGCGGGAGAGGTTGCACAGGGCGCTGGCCTCGCCGGCCTGGTCGCCGACCCGCCGGAAGTTGTCCAGCGCTTCGATCAGGTGGCGCTCGCCGTCCTCGTGGCGGTTCTGGTAGAGGGCGATGACGCCGAGGTCGTTGGGGGCCCAGCAGCCGGTCAGGGGATCGTCCGCCCGGCGGGCCAGGTCCAGGGCGCGGTGCGCCTCGGTGTCGGCCTCGGCGAACCGGCCCGCGATCAGGTGGACGCCCGCGAGGGTGGTGCGGGCGCGGCCCTCGGCGTGCGGGTCCTGTGCTGCGTGTGCCGCATCGCGCAGCACCAGTGCAGCCGATTCGTACTGCTTGGAGTTGGCGCCGGACTCGGCGAGGTCCTTGGCCGCCCACAGCAGGTCCACGGCCCGGCGCAGGGCCTTGGGCCGGCCGGCGGACTGCCGTGCGCAGGCGAGCAGCGGGTCGGCCTCGCCGTACAGCCAGTCCAGGGCGGTACGCGGGTCGGAGAGGACCAGGCCGGGGTGGCGGGTGGGGCTGAGGTGGGCGGGGAGCCGGTCGCCGGGGCGTTCGACGGCGTACACGCGGGCGGCGGTGGCGAGGTAGAAGTCGAGGAGCCGGTCGAGGGCGTCGGCGCGGCCTGCGGGCTGCTCGTCGCGGTCGGCGCACGCACGCGCGTAGAGCCGTACGAGGTCGTGGAAGCGGTAGCGGCCGGGGGCGGCGGATTCCAGCAGGGAGCAGTCGACCAAGGCCTCCAGGAGGTCTTCGGTGTCGTGCTCGGGGAGGTCGAGGACGGCGGCCGCGGCGGCGAGGGAGACGTCGGGGCCGTCGGCGAGGCCGAGGAGGCGGAAGGCGCGCTGCTGGGCGGGTTCGAGCTGGCCGTAGCCGAGTTCGAAGGTGGCCTTGACGGCGAGGTCGCCGGCCTGGAGTTCGTCGAGGCGGCGGCGTTCGTCGGCGAGTTTGGCGGCGAGGACGGAGACGGTCCAGGTGCGGCGGGCGGCGAGCCGGGAGGCGGCGATGCGGATGGCCAGCGGCAGGAAGCCGCAGGCGCCGACGACGTCGAGGGCGGCCTGCCGCTCGGCGCCGACCCGCTCGGCGCCGACGATCCGGGTGAACAGTTCCAGGGCCTCCTCGGGGCTCATCACGCCGAGGTCGACGAGGTGGGCCTCGTGGAGGGCCGTCATGCGGACCCTGCTGGTGATCAGCGCCGCGCAGCCCGGAGCACCCGGCAGGAGGGGGCGGACCTGGGCGGCGTCGCGGGCGTTGTCGAGCAGGACCAGGACGCGGCGGCCGTCGAGCGTGGAGCGGTAGAGCGCGGCCCGCTCGGCGGGGGAGTCGGGGATCACGGCATTGGGGGTGCCGAGGGCCCGCAGGAAGGCGCCGAGGACTGCTGTCGGCTCTGCGGGGCGGGATCCGGCGCCCTGGAGGTCGACGTAGAGCTGACCGTCGGGGAAGTGCGGCCGGGCGGCATGGGCGACGTGCACGGCGAGGGTGGTCTTGCCGACGCCGCCGATGCCGGCCAGCGCGGAGACGGCCACGACCTGGCTTTCGCCGCTGACGAGGATGTCGCGGAGTTCCTGGACGCGGTCCGCGGCCCCCGTGAAGTCGGGCACGGCCCCCGGGAGTTGCGCGGGTCTGACTTGAATGGATGGTGGGGCGGAGTGTTCGGAGTGTTCGGTGTGGGCGAGTTCGGCGTCGGCGTTGAGGATCCGCTGCTGGAGTGCGGACAGCTCGGGGCGCGGGTCGACGCCGAGTTCGTCGGCGAGGAGCCGGCGGGTGTCCGCGTACACCGCGAGGGCCTCGGCCTGGCGGCCGCTGCGGTAGAGGGCGAGCATCAGCAGCTCGCGCAGCCGCTCCTGGAGGGGGTGCGCGGCGGTGAGGGCGGTGAGCTCGGAGACGGCCTCGGCGTGCTGGCCGACTTCGAGGTCGAGGTCGAGGCGGGTCTCCAGCAGCTGGAGCCGCCACTCGGACAGACGGGTGCGCTCGGTCTCGGCGTACGGGCCCGGGATTCCGGCGAGGGGCTCGCCGTTCCACAGCTCCAGGGCGCGGGCCAGCAGGTTGCGGGCTTGGGTGCGGTCGCCGGCGGCGCGGGCCTTGTCGGCGCCGGCGGCGAGTGTGCGGGCGAGACCGAGGTCGAGGACTTCGGGGCGGGGCAGCCGGATGGCGTAGCCGCCGGCGTCACTGACCAGCAGGTCGGGGGTGAACCTCTTGCGGAGCCGGGAGACGTAGGTCCGGACGACGGCCAGGGCTTGCGACGGAGGGGCATCGCCCCAGATGGCGTCGATCAGCTCGGGCGTGGTGGCGGTGCGGCCGTCGCGCAGCAGCAGCGCGGCGAGCAGGGCGCGCTGCTGGGGGCTGCCGGAGGCCAGTGCCTCGCCGTCGCGCCAGGCGCGGACCGGGCCGAGGACCGAGAACCTCACCCCGGACTTGTCAGACCCGTCGGACGGGTCTGACTCGATTGCCTCTGTCGTCACTTCGTTCTCACCCCCCGGAACGACGCCCACGGCGTATGCAGGATGTACAGCGAACGTATATCTCCAGCGGCCATGCTGGTTCGACCGACGTCTGGACCAGACTGCCCAGTCCGGTTTGCTGTGCGTCCGTGAAGGTACCCCGGGATGGCTTCCCGGGGTCCTTGGCGTATTCGGATTTTCCCCAACTCTATTGCAGCGGGCCCGCTTTGGGCTACCGTCGAAGCGTCGTCGCGCTGCAGAAGGTGCCGAGGACCCTCTAGCCAAGGGCTCCGTCGACGCGTCTCTCCCGCCGTGCGCCGACGCACACCCGGACTGGGCAATCAAGTCGGACGTGAGGAGAGTGCGCACTGTCATGCACTTAACGACTTCATCGGTGGGACTGGTGGCCGGCGTGATCATCACGCTGGCCTACTTCGTGCTGGTCGGATACGTGGTCAGGTCGCTGCGGGGTACCCGTCGGGTCCCCACGGTGATCCTGGCCGTCTCGGGGCTGGTCGGAGCACTGCCGGCCATCCTCTACGCGCTGTACCGCGCCCTCAACGTGATCGCCTGAGTTTCCCGGGCTTTCACGTGTCGTCAGCGACCCGGGGGCTGCCGCACGCACGTCGCGTGCGGTGGCCCCCGGGGCGGTCAGTGCAGGGCGGAGCGTTCGTCCACGTAGTGGGGCGGGGGGCCCAGGAAGAGGCCGGCCGGGAGTGGGTCGTGGCCGTGGGCGTGGGCGATGTTGAGGGTGTCGAGGCGGTAGGTCCAGCTGCCGTCGCAGGGGTTCGCGAAGCGGTGGTTGATCTGCCATCGGACCCATTCGCCGCGGGCGAGGCGGACTGCCGGAGGGCGTCGCCATCTGCGCGGCATGCCGAAGGGGGTGCCGGTGGGCAGGACCCGGAGCAGGCCGTCGTGTTCCTGGAGGAGTACGTCGGGGGCCGGGCCTTCGGGCGTTTCGAAGCGGGGCCGGAAGCCGTCGGTTTCGTGCATGAGCACGCCGTGGACGAAGGGCGGGGTCCGCGGTGGCAGGGGGAAGGCCGTGGGGGCCTGGTTCCTGAGGGCGGCGGCGGGGCCGCCGCGGGACCGCTTCGTCCATGACGTGCGGACCCACTGCACCACCGTTCCCGTCGCTTCGGCCGGCACCGGCGCGCTCAGCCGCCGTCGACGTACGCGCGGGCCGCCACCATCACGTCGCGCCGCCTGCCGTCGGCGATGCACTGGGCCGGCGCCTCGTCCTCCAGCTGCGGGTTCATGCCGATCATCCAGGCGCGGGCCGTGTGGAGGGTTTCCGCGTCGTGGATGAGCTGGAAGACCTGGAGTGCGGCGCGCAGGCGCTCCTCGGCCTCGGGGCGCGGTTCGGCGGCGCCCGAGGCCCACTTGCCGACCTGCTTGGGGTCGTTGATGTTGGCGATCCGCGCGGTCAGGCGTTGCCCCAGGTTCTCCTGGAGGAAGCGGGCGATCTCGCTGATGCCCATGCGTACGGAGGCCGCGTGGGCCCGCTCGGCGCTGGCGACGCTCTTCGCGACGGGGGCGGCGACGGCGACGGCGACGGCGACAGGGGACGTGGTGGTGTCAGAAGGCATGATCGGGTCTCCCTCGTTGCCCTGACTGCGCGCCCGTTCGGCGGCGGGTCGCGTGCTCAGGCGACGGGTGTAGGTGTGTGCGCCCGCGGGATCCGGCTGTCGCGTGCTGCCGTGAGGGCGGCACGGAGGGGACGCTCGGTTCCGGCGAGCTGCGAACGCTTCTTGCTGTGGTCCCGGCCCGCCGGGAAGCGTCTACCAGGGCGGGCGGAGTGGGCCGGCCGGCTAGCGGTCGGCGTTCACCATCGATGTATTCCGGTCCACGGGGATCCGGCACATGGGTGACTGCGGCGGCGGAGGATGCTCGCAAGCGTGACGCTCGTGTCGGGCGGTGGTGCCATGGGCGGCGACGCGAGCCCGATGCGTAAGGGCGCCTTGACGGCGCAACCGGTGTCACTCATGAGATCCCCCACATGCTCCAAGTCGGTCGGTGTACTGGCTACGTTACCCATTATCACCTCCCAACTCCACCTCTTCGGCAGAATCCGTCGCGTTGTCGACATGCCGTCAACTTGCGGGTTTCGGCGTCGACTTGGCCCATGACCTGGGGTGATGTCCACCAGCCCGGGGAGGGCCGGTGGACAGGGGGAGGAGGAAAGCCGGGTTGATTTCGTCCTTTCGGACGATGCGGAAGCGGTTGTTCTCAGGTTGGTTTCACGGTCGGTTTGGCGGTGGGGTTTCCGGGGGAGTGGCCGGTCACAGCATCGTCAGCCCGTACTCCTCGGCCACCCGCAGCAGGGCGTCCGACTGGGGGAAGATGAAGGTGGACTCCTCCTGCGTCAGCTCCACGTCGTTGAACACGGCCCAGCACTGGCGCATGCCGAAGCGCGAGCGGTACGCGATGCCGTGGATGAGGCGCTCCTGCTGCCCGGGCCCGGTGCGCTGGGTGATGGCCCATGCCGAGATCTGCCGGGTGATGCGGCGGTTGAAGCCCTGGACGTGCTCCGTGGTGAGCCGCTCCACGCCCTGCTCCGCCAGCTTGTCCCTGAGCTCGCGCGAGAGCGTCGCGAGCGTCCGCTCGTCGTCCACGTCGAGGAAACGGGCGTCCCGGGGCGGCCGCAGACGGACCAGGATGTGGCTGGTGGTCCAGTCCCGGGGCATCTTCCCGGGAGTCATGAAGGCCGGCTCCGGCCAGTCGTCCGCGATGACCTCCCGCATGGCGGGGTGCACGCGGAAGGGGGCTAAGGCCTCGGCGAAGCAGCCGTCGTGCTCGGAGGCGCAGTAGAGGGTGCCGTAACTGACCAGGCTCCAGCGGTTCCCGCCCGTCCGTGCGTGGTCCTCCTGGCTGATCGTCTCGTACTTGACCGGCTCCTTGTGCTTCCCCAGGCGCCAGATGCCGTGCTCCGGCGCCGGGACGAGGGCGACGTCCAGCTGTGCGGTGTCCTGGCTCATACGGCCGCTCTCCTTGCTCCGGCCGCCCTCCATGGGTCGCGGGCCGGTGATGCTCATGGTTCTCCGGGCGGCCGGGCCCGCTGGACGCGGGCGGCCCGGCCGCCGGGAGAGCCGGTCTTCTGACGGTGTGGTGCACATGAGGGGGCTGGTGCTCGGGGTGGTGGTGCTCGGGGTGGTGGTGCTGGTGCTGTGCTCAGGAGCGGGTTCGCCCAGGAGCGGTTCCCTCGTGTGCGGGTGTGTTCATGTGAGGGGCAGTTCATGTTCGGATCGCGGCCGCCGGGCGGCGCACTGGTCCGTGACACGTGCCGAACGATCATTTTGGTGCTCGGGTACGACCGAAGCGACCGGGTTGCGGTGGCCGACGGGGGCGCACGAAGGAACACGGGGGGCGCATGGCGGGGTCGTCAGGCCCCACCCGCCCGGCACCGGGCCGGATCGACCTCCACCACGACGGCCCCGGCGTCCCCCGTCAGGGAGAGCACCACGCGCCCGCCGCCCGCCGCCGCCGGATGCGCGGAGATGCCGCGCACGGGGCTCCCCGCGGCCAGCAGCAGCCGGCACCGGCCCGTGACGGCGTCCCAGACGCGGACCGTCCCGTCGGCCGCGCCCGAGGCGACGAAGCTGCCGACGCCGTCCCCCGCGTTCCACACGGCCAGGGCGAGGACCGCGGCGGTGTGGCCGGTCAGCGGCCCGCCCAGCGGGCGGCGCTCGCGCAGGTCCCACAGCCGGACCGTGCCCGTGTCGCCGCCGCTGGCCAGCAGCGGCGGAAGCCCGCCGTCCGGGCAGGGGTTGAGCGCGACGGCGTGCAGCAGGCCCTGGTCGCAGCGCAGCGGCGCGCCCAGCTGGCCGTGTTCCGGGTCCCACAGCCGTACGGTGCCGTCCGAGCCTGCCGACGCGAACCAGTCCCGGCCCTCCGCTCCCTCCCCTCCCGCTGCGGCCGCCACGGCACGGACCCGCAGGTCGTGCCCGGTCCACGCGCCGAGCGGGCCCGCGCCGTCGAGGTCCCACAGCCGCACCGTCTCGTCGTCCCCGCCGCTCAGCAGCAGGTGCCGGCCGCCCGTGGCGGTGCAGGCGGCGAGGGCGCGGACGGGGAGGAAGTGCCCTTCGAGGACGTCCGGCAGGGCCCGACGGGTCTCCGCGTCCCAGAGCCGGATGCCGTGGTCGCCGTACCCGGCCGACACCAGGAGGCGCCCCTCCCGCCGCCGGGCCCACGCCAGCGCGGACGGCGGCCGGCCGGTGTCGATCCGCGCGACCGCGTCCCCCGTGCCGATGTCCCGTACGTCGATGTACGGGTGGCCGCCGCTGAGCGCGAACCACGACGGGCCGGCCGGTTCCCCCGGCCGGTCCGGCAGGAGCAGCGCCCCGCCCGTGGGGGCCGGCCCGGCCGGTGTCCGGGCGGTGTCGAGCGCGCGCTCCAGGACCTCCCGGGTCCACAGGCGCAGCGTGCCGTCGGCAGAGGCGGAGGCGAGCAGCTGCGAATCCGGCCCCGGGTCCCCGCCCGCCGCCGCCGTAGCCGTAGCCGTAGCCGCCGTATCCGCCGCCGTATCCGCGTCCGGGACCGCGACCGGGGCGAGGGCGGTCACGGCGGCGGTGTGCCCGCTCAGCAGCCCCGGCGGCTCCTTCGCGGCGGTGTCCCACCGGGATATGTCCCAGACGGCGATCTGGCTGCCGGCCCCGGCGGCGAGGAGGTGCCGTTCCCCCCGGCCCCCGAGGTCCCCCGGACCCCGCAGGGTGAGCGCGGCCAGGCCGGTGACCGGCCCGCCGGCGCCGGTGAGGGTGGCGAGCGGCCCGCCGGTGCCCCAGACGGTGACGCTCCCGTCCGCGTGGCCGGCCGCGACCGTCCCGGGCCGCGTGGTCGGCGCGAGCACCCGTACGTCGGCCGGGAACTCGAACCGGGCCACCTCCGCCCCGGCCTCCGGATCCCGGAACACCAGGTGCGCGTCGTCGGCGACCGCCAGCAGCGGCCGCCCGGGCGGGTCCTGAACCGCCGCCAGCGCCGTGGTCGTCGTACGCGGTGTGTCCCCGGACAGGGTGAACAGGTCCAGCGCGCCCATCCGCTCGTTCCACCAGACCACCACCCCGTTCCCGTCGACGCAGACCACCGCGAGTTCGTGTCCGGCGTCGCGGTACGCGCACACGTCGGCGATCCAGATCCCGCCGGACCCGTGGACCCGGTCGAGGAGCCGGCCCGTCGCGGGGTCCCACAGCCGCAGCGTGCCGTCCGTGCTGCCGGACACCAGCAGCGGCGGCTGGGCCGGGCGCGGCGCGAGCAGCAGCCGGCGTACGGACCCGTCGTGCGCGCCGATCGGCTCGCGGACGGCCGTGCCCTCGACGGCGTCGATCAGTTCGATGCGGCCCTCGTCGTCACCGGCCGCGAGCGCGGGCCGCCCGTCGGGTGCCGGTACCGCCGTCAGGGAGCGCACGGTGGTGCGGAGGGCGGCCAGCACGTTCACCGGCGGCGTCCACCGGGACCACAGCACCGCCAGCGGTGCCGCGTCCCCCGGCGTACGCGGGCGCGGGAGCCCGGGGTGGCGCAGCGCCGTGTGCGCCAGATGCAGGCTGGCCAGCCGCGAGGGGCGGTCGGCCCGGTGCAGGTACGGCTCCACCGCCGCCCACGCCTCCAGCCACAGCCGGCCCTCCCGGCCCCGGCCCGGCCCCAGCAGCCCGCGGACCGGGCTGCCGGTCAGCCACGGCAGCACCTCGGCCGGCACGTGCGCGTCGTCCAGGACGCCGCCGAGGCGGGCGTGGCGCGCGAGGTGCCGGCGTACGTACGGGTGCGGAGCGGTGGCGGTGGCCGTGGCGGCGTCGCCGGTGGCGTGCGGCACGGCCAGATCGGCGAGCGCCTCCGCGATGCGGGCGTGCACGGCGGCATCGGCGGCCCGGGCGGCGGCCCGGCGGGCCGTCTCGTCGGCGGCCTGGCCGCTGGCCCGGCCGGTGGTCTGGCCGATGGTCTCGTCGGTGGTCTGGCCGGCAGCCCGGTGGGCCGTCTCGTCAGCGGTCTGGTCGGTGGTCTGGCTGATGGTCTGGTCAGCCGTCTCGCCGGTGGTCTGGCGGGCCGTCTCGCCGGCGGTCTCGCCGGCGGTCTCGTCCGTGGTCTGGCCAGTGGTCTGGTCGGCTGCCCGGCCGGTAGGCCGGCCGGCAGTCGTGGCAGCGGTGTTATCGGCAGGGTCGTCCTGAGCGTCCGTCATCCCCATCCCCCCAACAGGCGCCCGGCCCCCCACGGGCCAGGCGCGCAGGACCGCGGCCAGCCGGTCGTGCGCCGGCCGGTACACCCGCTGGTCCTCTTCGACGTCACGGGTGAGATACCCAGCCAGACGCCCTTCCAGCAGTACCCGGATCTTGGCGTCGGCGTCCTCCACGGCACGGCCCGCGACGGCGGACGCCACGGCCGGCCACACCTCGCCCCAGGCGAGGCCCCGCCCCTGGGCGAAGGCCGTCGCGCGCAGCAGCGCCAGCGCCTCGTCCGCTCCCAGGCCGTCCTCCGCCGCCCGCACCAGATCGTCCTCCAGCAGCCCGGCCGTGCCCTCGCCCAGCCGTTCCAGCCAGTCGGCGTCCGCCAGCAGCCGGGGCCCCTCGGCGCGCAGTTGGTGCGCCGCCACGCGCGCGTCGAGGAAGGACCGCCCGGCCGCACCGGCCACCGTGCGCGACACCTCGGCCAGGTCCTGCCCCGCCCAGCCGCCCTCCCCGTCCAGGAGGGCCCGTACGTACCCCGCGACGTCCGCGCTCATGCCCGCGCCGTCGGTACGCAGCACGGCCGCCCCGGGGAACGCCTCCCGCAGCCGCCCCAGCAGGTCCGCGTCCTCGCCCTCGTCCTCCCCGTCGCCGTCCCCGTCGCTGCTGCGTACGGCGACGACCAGCCGCACCCCGCGCCGCACGGGCAGCGCCGCCCCGGCGGGGGCCGGGTGCGCGAGGTGCCCGGCCAGCGGCACCAGCACCTGGTGCACCAGCGCAGCCGGGTCGGTCGCCTCGTCGAGGGCGTCGACGACGACCGTCACCATCGGGCCGGGCGAGTCGAGGAACTTCCGCAGCCCCTGCTGCCAGCGGCTCAGGTGGTCCCTGCCCGAGGGGTCCGGGGCGGCGCCCAGCCGTTGCGCGATGACCTTCAGCAGCCCCAGCGGCTCCCGGTTGTGCGCGGTGACCGCGATGGTCACCGCGCCCTCGTCCGGGACGGTGTACGGCGGGCAGTGGCCGACGGCCGCCGCGTACAGGGCCGAGGCCCGGAACCGCGCGTCGCTCAAGGTCACCGCACGGCCGAGGATGGCGGACTTACCGCTCGCGGTGATGCCGGTGACGACCAGGACGCCGGGCGCGCCCGTCAGGAAGGAGGCCACCGCGGTGTTCAGCTCCCTGCGGCCGGAGAAGTACCAGCCGGGGTCGTCGGCTCCGGTGCGGCCGCTGGCCTTCTCCAGCCAGTAGCCCAGGTCCTCCAGGCTCGCCGCGACCTCCCGCCGGCTCTCCTCCACCGCGGTCTCCTCCGGCCGGTGGCCGGGGTTCGGCAGGGCCGCCGTGGGGACGTGCTGCCTGCCGACCGTGAGGGCGAGGCAGTGCACGGACGGCTTCCGGCCCTGTTCCCTGCCGATCGCCTGCGCCGCCTGGTACAGGGCGCGGCCGAACTCCTCCATCGTCAGGTGCGCGCGGGTGATCCCGCCGGCCGTGCGCAGCCACTCGTGGGCCCGCCGCAGGACGAGCGCGAACTCCCCCCCCATCACCCGCGACTTGGGTGCGGCGGTGGTCAGGACGTTCAGCGTGGCGTGCTCGGTGCGTGCGGTGTCCAGGCTCTCCACGAGCTCCAGCACCTCCGGGCGGACGGCGGCGGACTCGCACATGTTCACGATGACCAGGACGTCCCGGGCGTGCGAGTCGAGCGCGGCGATCACGATCTCGGTCGTACGCAACCCCGTGCCCAGGAGCCGGCCGGGATCGGTGCCGCTCAGCACCGCGAAGTGCCGGCCCGCGCCGCCGGTCAGGCCGTGGCCCGTCACGTACAGCACCACGGGGACGTCCGGCTCCCCTTCCCGGACACCGGCCGTCTCCAGGAAGCGCTCCACGTCATGACGGCTCGTCACCGGCCCGCCGGGCGCCACCCGTACGAAGCCGGGCCCCTCCGGCGGCCGGCGTTCCCACCACAGGGACACCGCCTCCAGCTGCGCGCCGACGGCCTGCCGCAGCGCCTCGGTCCCGTCCTCCATGGGCAGCACGTACACGGTTCCGGGGGACGGACCCGCCGCCTCCGCCTCCGCCTCCACCGCCTCCGGCAGGCCGGCCGCGACCGCCTCCTCCACGGCGTCGGCCAAGCCGATCTCGCCCCGCTCCCCGTCCACGGTCCCTATTCTTCACTCCCATGGACAACCGGCAGCACCAGCACCAGCACCGACCCGGCGGCCCGGACGGCGGCTTACCCGACCACGTCACGCAGGACGCGGTGGTCGTCGTACCCGGCATCATGGGCAGCACCCTGCACGACACGACGACGGGCAAGGACGTCTGGGGCATCGGGGGGATCTCCTGGCTGCTGAAGGCGTGGACCACCCCCTCGGGCCTGAAGTCCCTGACCATGACCGAGGACGAGCTGGCGGGCAGGACCGGCCGCATCAAGGCGACCGGCCTCCTCAGGCACTCCGCCTGGACCCCTTACCTCGCGGGCAGCGAGCCGTACACGGACCTGGTCGACACGATCCGCACCAGCGTCGCCGACGACGCCGCGATCCTGGAGTTCGCGTACGACTGGCGGCTGCCGATCGCCGTCAACGGCCGTCTGCTGGCCGACGCGGCGCGCGCCCACCTGACCGGGTGGCGCCGCCACGCGGCCCACGCCGAGGCGCGCCGGCACCGCGTCGACCAGCGGGAGGGGCGGCTGGTGTTCGTCGCCCACTCCATGGGCGGGCTCGTCACCCGCGCGGCCCTCGACCCCGGCTACGACAGTGACCTCCAGGGCGACACCCGGGGCGTGATCACGCTCGGCACTCCCTTCCAGGGCTCGGTGAAGGCCGCTGTCATCCTCGCCACCGGCCGCGGCACCCCCGTACGCCTCCCGCACCGCAAGCTGCGGGCCATGTGCGCGACCATGCCGGGCCTGCACGACCTGCTGCCGCAGTACCGGAGCGTGCGCGCGGGGGACGACGTACGCCACCTCACGCCGAGCGACGTCGCCGGGATCGGCGGCAGCGCGGAACTGGCCCGCGAAGCGGCCCGTTTCCACCACCGGCAGAAGGCCGTCGCCCTGCCCGGACACCGCTCGGTCGTCGGCGTCAACCAGCCCACCTGGCAGAACCTGACGATCGGCGGCGGGACGGCCGAGCCGCACCTCGACGGCGCCCGCCAGAACTCCGACGGCACCTTCATCCGGGACCGGCAGGACCGCGTCCGGTACTTCCAGGTCCAGGGGGACGGCACGGTCTACAAGGAGTCGGCGGTCCTCACCGACGTCGTCACCCACCTGCCGCTGCAGCACGGGGACGTGGCCAGGGCGAGGACCGCCCTGGAGGCCGTCACCGAAATCGTCCGGGACGACGTCAACCCCGGCCCGCCGCTGGGCGAAGCCGGCTGCGGCCTGACCGCCCCGGACCTGGTGGAGGCGGGCCGCCCCTGGAAGCTCCGCCTCACGGACGTGGCCACCCTCGCGGGCCTGGGCTGCAGCCTCACGGCCCTCGACCCCCCGTCCCGCCCGGTTCCCCTCACCCCGGCCTGGGAGGACGGCACGGCCACGGCCACGGCGACCGCCCCGGCCCCGGGCCTGTACCGCGTCGACGTCCGCACCCCGGACGGCTTCACCATCACCCAGCTGGTCATGGCGGCGGACCCGGCCGACCCGTTGGCGGAGGCGGAGGCGGAGGACTGACGGGGTCGCTGGTAGAGCGGCGCGCCGTACGGCTCGGCCGGCTGTGCGCCCATGTGCGGGCTCCTTCCCTGCCCGTGAGGTTAGCGGTCGGTACCGGTACCGGTGCCGGGGCCGCGATCGCCCGCCGGGGCGGTGGCCGGCTCCGGGGTGCGGTAGGCGCGGAGCGGGGCGTTGGCGGCGGAGACGGCGGCGACCGCCAGGGCGGCGGTCAGGCCGCCCAGGACCAGGGCGAAGGGGGCCGAGGTGGCCGACGCCAGCAGGCCGCCGCGGAAGTTGCCGAGTTCGGGGCCCGCGACGCCTATGACGTGCTCCACCGAGGACACCCGGCCCCGGTACGCGTCCGGGGTCTCCAGCTGGACCAGGGCGCTGCGGGTGATGACGGAGACGGTGTCGGCGGCGCCCGCCACGGCCAGGCAGCCGAGCGCGGGCCACAGGGACCCCGCCAGGCCGAAACACGCGAGCGCCAGCCCCCAGACGGCGGCCGCGGACAGCTGCACCAGGCCGCCGCGGCGCCGGCGCGTCACCGTGCCGGAGAACAGACCGGCGGTGACGCCCCCGACCGCGACGGCCGACAGGAACAGCCCGAGGGTCCGCGGATCTCCGCCGAAGCGGACCTCGTTGACCAGGGGGAAGAGCGCGACGGGCATGGCCAGCAGCGTCGCGGACAGGTCGGTGGCCATCGAGCCCCACAGCGTCGGGCGGCGCAGGACGAACAGCCAGCCGCCGCGCCGGGGCCGGTGAGCGCCGCCGGACGCGGCCGCGCCTTCGGGCAGCATGGCGGGCAGGCGCAGCACCGTGAGGACCGAGACGGCCGTGGCGGCGGCCTGGGCGGCGTACGCGGCGGGGAAGCCCCAGCGGGCGATGACCAGCCCGGCCAGCGCCGGCCCGGCCAGCATCGCCGCCTGGAAGGAGACGTTGGTCAGCGCGAGACCGGCCGCGACCTGGTCGCCGGGCAGCAGCCGGACCGGGAGGGTGCGCCGGGCGGGCGCGCCCAGGGCGCCGCAGGCGGTTCCGAGGGCCACCAGCGCGAGCAGGACCGGCAGGCTGCGGTCGTCGGCCAGCGCCTGGGCGCAGAGCCCCGCGGAGGCCAGCAACTGGCCCGCGGTGGTGGCCCGTACCACCGCACGGCGGTCGACGGTGTCGGCCAGGGTGCCGCCGAGCAGCCCGAAGAGCAGCATCGGCAGAGCGGTGGCGATGCCGATGGCGCCGGTGCCCAGCGGGCTGCCGGTCAGCTCCCAGACCTGGGCGAGGACCGCCACGTTGGCCATGTGCCCGCCGAGTTGGGACACGGAGGTGCCGATCCACAGGTCGCGGAACGCCCTGCTGCCGCGCAGCGGCCGGGTGTCCAGGAACCGGCCGCGGCCGCGCCCCGTCATCGCGGTGGTTCGACGAGGTGCCCGAGGATCCGCTGCCGCATCGACCGGCGCTGGAGCGCCCGCCGCACCTCCTCGACGACGGCGGTCATCGCGTACGGGACCTCGCCGTCCAGCTCGGCGACGCTCGCGTGGGTGGCCCGCCACTCGGCCTCCAGGAACGGCACCAGCGCCCGGCCGCGCTCGGTCAGGTCGATCCGCCGGGTCCGGGCGTCGGGGCCGGGCTCGGAACTGACCAGGCCCTCCTTGCGCATGGCGGCGACGGTCTGGCTGATCGCGGAGTGCGAGCGGTTCAGGGACTCGGCGAGTTCGCGGATGGTCAGCGGCCCGGTGTGGGCGAGCCGGATCAACGGATAGGCGAACCGCGGCCGCACCCCCTCGATGCCGCGCTCGACGTAGACCCGCTCGATCTCGGCGTCCATGGCTGCCAGGAGCTCGTGCAGGGCGTGCCAGGGATCGGGCAGGGCGGTGGGGTCCGTGATGTTCGGGGGGTTCGGGGAAGATGTCACAGCGCTAATATAACAGCGCTGTGATAAATCGAAGGTCCGCGGGAGCCGGAAGCCGGAAGAAAGGGTGACGGGAACTGTCACCTTTGGCGGGCACCGTGAAGTCATGGACAACGACACCCCCACCCAGGCCCCCACCCCGCTCACCGGCCGGATCGCCCTCGTCGCTGGAGCCACGCGCGGCGCCGGCCGCGCCCTCGCCGTGGAACTCGGCCGTGCCGGCGCCACCGTCTACGTCACCGGCCGCACCACCCGCGAACGCGTCAGCGAGGTCGGCCGCACGACGGAGACCATCGAGGAGACGGCCGAACTCGTCACCGCTGCCGGCGGCACCGGTATCGCCGTGCCCACCGACCACCTGGAGGAGGACCAGGTACGCGCGCTCGTCAGCCGGATCGACCGCGACCACGGCAGGCTCGACATCCTCGTCAACGACCTCTGGGGCGGCGAGCACCTGATCGCCGGCTCCGTCTTCGGCAAGAAGAGCTGGGAGACGCCCCTCGCCGACGGCCTGCGCATCCTGGAACTGGGGGTCCGCTCACACGTGATCACCGCGGCGCTCGCCCTCCCCCTCCTGATCCGCTCGGACGCGCCGCTGCACGTGGAGGTCACCGACGGGACCGAGCGCTCCAACCGCCGCTACCGCGAGAACCTCTACTACGACCTCGCGAAGAACGCACCGATCCGCATCGCCTTCGGGCTGGGCCAGGAGCTGGCGGAGTACGGCGGCACGGCCGTCGCCGTCACACCGGGCTTCCTGCGCTCCGAGCAGATGCTCGCCCACTTCGGCGTGACGGAGCGGAACTGGCGCGACGCCGCCGCCCAGGACCCGCACTTCGCCATCGCCGAGTCACCGCACTACCTCGCCCGCGGCGTCGCCGCACTCGCCGCCGACCCGGGCCGGGCGGCCCGCTGGAACGGCAGGTCCGCCTCCAGCGCGGACCTCGCCGAGGCCTACGGCGTACGCGACGTCGACGGCAGCCGGCCGGACGCCTGGGCCTACTTCGAGGACGCCGTGTACGGGGGCAAGGACGTCTCCGCGGACGACTACCGCTGACCCTCCTCCGCCCCGTACAGGGCGGCCAGGGCCTGCGCACGTTCGCGGAAGCGGGCGCGCAGGCCCGGCGGGGCCAGCACCTCGGCCTCCGCGCCCAGCACGCTCAACTGCTCGAAGGCGACCTCCTCCGACTCCACCGGCAGTTCGAGCGTGACGCGCCCGGCGGCGTCCGGCGCGCCCGCGGACGCCAGCGCCTCGCCCGCACCCGCCGGATCCACCACGGCCGGCAGGCGCCGCAGACCCGGCTCCGTCACCCGTACGGTGACGCTCGTACGCAGCAGCGCGCGGGCGAAGGCGGCGGAGTGCTCCTCCCAGTACGCGGCCAGGTCGAACGACGGGTCGCGGACGAAGGGCTCCTCGGCACCGGGAGCCGGCGACAACGCCGTGACGCGGTCGACCCGGTACGTCCGCCAGGTGCCGGCCCGGCCCGCCGCAGGTCCGCCCGCCGCAGGTCCGCCCGCCGCCGGTCCGCCCGGCACCCGGCCCACGAGGTACCACACCCCGGCCTTCAGGACGAGCCCGTACGGCTCCACCCGCCGCTCCACCTCCCGGCCGGGCCGCGCGTACGCCAGCAGGACGGTGCGGTCGGCCCAGACGGCACGCGCCAGTTCCGGCAGCAACTCCGGTGCCGACGGCTCGCGGAACCAGGCCGGGGCGTCGAGGTGGAAGCGGTGCACCGACGCCTCGGCCGCCGCCCGCAGCGAGGGCAGCAGCGTGGCCGACAGCTTCAGCCGTGCCGCGTCCGCCGCCCCCGACAGCCCCAGATCCCGCAGGGCGGCCGGCATGCCCGAGAGGTACAGGGTCTCCGCCTCGGCCGGCCGCAGCGTGGTCAGCCGCGTCCGGTACCCCGGCGCCAGCCGGTAGCCGCCGGTGCGCCCGCGCTCGGACCGGATGGGAACCCCGGCCTCCTGCAAGGCCTGCGCGTCCCGGATCACCGTACGCTCGGACACCCCCAACTCCAGGGCCAGGGAGGCGGCGGTCAGTCCAGGGCTCGACTGGACGAGGAGCGCCATACGGATCAGGCGGGCGGCACGCATCCCCCCATCCTCCCGGACCCGGCCGCGGGGTTCGCCCTCGCGCGGGCCAGGGCGAGGGCGCCCGGCAGGCCGTCGGCGACCGGGTACGGGGTCAGGGCCCAGGCGGAGAGGCGGGTGGTGAGGCGGGGCAGGAGCGGGCCTTCGGGGCCGATCAGGCCGCCCACCGTCACCAGCGGTTCGCCGCGCCGGGGGCGGAGCGCGGCGGCGCTCCCGGCCAGCAGGCCGGCGGCTTCGTCGAGGATCCCCTCCGCGACGGGGTCGCCGTCCGCGGCCGCGTCGAACACCACGGGGCAGAGCCGGGCCAGCCGGGCGGGTTCGGACGCGGCGCGCGCGCCGTCGATCAGGACGTAGCGCAGGGCGTACGGGTCCGCCGGTGCGGGCCCGGCGCCGAACGCGGCGGCCAGCCGGGGCAGCAGGACGGTGGCGGGCCCGCGCCCGTCCAGGCCGCGCAGGGCACGGCGCAGGCCCTCCCGGGCGATCCAGAAGCCGCTGCCGTCGTCGCCGGTGAGCCAGCCGCAGCCGTCCGCGGTGGCGGCCAGCGCGTGCCCGCGGATCCGGACCGCGGCCGCGCCCGTCCCGGCGACCAGTACCAGGCCGTCCGGCGGGGTCCCCGGAGCCGCGGCGAAGGCCACCTCGGAGTCGGCCATGACCTGCACGTCCGCGGCCCGTACGCCGTGCCGCGCGAGTGCGGCGTCCAGGGCCCGGCGCGCCGTGCCGTGTCCGCCGTCGCCCGGAGTGCCCGGGATGCCCGCTCCGGCGAAGCCCGCGACCACGCACCGCACCCGGGCCGCCCGGCCGCCGGCCAGGACCTCGCCGACGGCGTGCGCCAGGCGTTCCTCCAGGAGCCGTTCCGGGACGGAGCGCGCGTTGCCCGCACCGGCCGACGCCGTGGCGAGCGGCGGGCCGGCGTCCGCCGCGGCGACGGCCGCCCGCAGCCCGCTGCCCCCCGCGTCGATGCCCAGCACCAGCGAAGTCGGCGATGTGCGCGTCATCCGCCGGGTACCTCCTCCTGGGGCCGGGCGCGGTAGGGCCGGACGGCTTCCTGGGTGGCCGCCATCGCCTCGGTGGTACGAGCGTAGGTGCGCTGCGCCACCGCTATGTAGAGGACGTCGAGGACGGTCATCTGGGCGTGCCGTGCGAGGACGGCTTCGGCGCGGAGCCCGGAGGCCCGTACGCAGGTGGCGAGGGTGAGTTCGGCCTGGGCGGCCACGGGCGACTCGGGGTCGTTGGTGACGGCGATGGTGGTGGCGCCCCGGGAGGCGGCCTCGGCCAGCACCTCGCGTGCCTCGCGGGTCCCGCCGCTGTGGGAGAGGACGAGCGCCACGTCCCCCCGGCCGAGCACGGCGGCGCCGGTGAGCGCCACGTGCGTGTCGCTCCAGGACCAGACGGGCAGGCCGATCCGGTACAGCCGCTGCTGGAACTCGGTGGCCATGGTGGCGCTGCCGCCCACCCCGAACAGTTCGATCCGGCGGGCGGTGGCGATCCTTCCGGCGGCGACTTCCAGCACGGCCGGATCCAGGTCCTCGGCGGTGCGCGCCACGACGCCCGCCACCGACCGGGCCACCGCGGCGGCCACGCGCTCGATCGGGTCGTGCTCGTCTATGTCGGAGCCGATGTCGTCCCGCCACGTCCCCTGGGCGTCCCGGGCCTCCCGCGCACCCTTCTCCGCGGCGAGGGCGAGGCGGAGCTGCGAGTAGCCGGCCAGACCCAGCGTGCGGCACAGGCGGGTGATGCTCCCGGTGGAGACCCCCACCGCCTCGGACAGTTCGAGGATGGTCCGGGCCGAGGCGGCCGCCGGATCGTCGAGGATGAAGACGGCGAGGGCCCGCTGCGCTTCGGGAAGCGAGGCTTCCAGAGAGCGGATCCGGTCAACTATCTGGTCCATGAAGAAGAATCCTTCACCAGCGTGGCCTGTTCCTGTCAAGTCAGCCTTGACGTCCGGGAGTTCGGGCGCCCAGATTGCTCCCGCGGCGAGGAAAAATTGTTCGCCGCAGAAAGGGTCCTTCTGCTGCCGGCCGCACCGGTCGTGCAGAACTCTTCTCCATCCACCTCCGGAAGGCAGGGAGAAAGAACATGCCCTCACGAACTCCGTCCACGGCCCGCGGGCCCTGGCGCCACGGCCTGCGCGCCGGGGCCGTGGCCGTCGCCCTCTGCTCCGTGCTCGTCACGCCCGCCGGGGCCCAGAGCGCCCCGGTTCCGGCGCGCGCCGACGGCCCCCCGCCCGTTCCCGGCGCGCTGTCACGCGCGGACGCGGTACCGGGTGAAGGCTCCGCGGCCACCCCCGCAGGCCGCATGGCACGCTCCCTGGAGCGGCTCGCCGTACGCTCGTACGCCGACACCTTCAGCGGGGTCCAGGTGGACGCGGAGCACTCCGCGGTCACCCTGTACGTCACCCGGCCCGAGCGCGCGACCGCCCTGGTGGAGGAGGCCGGGCGCGAGGCCCCGGCCGGGGAGCGGGCCGGCGTACGGGTCGTCGTGAAGGCCGCCAAGTACAGCCGTGGGCAGCTGGCGGCGGCGATGGACCGGATCAAGGGCTCGGCCGAGGCCTGGCGCCGGTCCGGTGAGGTCGCCATCGACGAGTTCGGCCCGCTCGACGGCGGGGCCGGCCTGCGGGTCACGGCCGACCGGCCGGCGGTGGCGGCCGCACTGGTCGGGCGGCTGCTCGGCGAGCGCCGGAGCCCCGGCGAGACCCACTCGTACGCATCCGCCGTGACGGACGTCCGCTTCGAGGAGGCCCACCCCGCCCCCGGCCGCGACGACCCGCGGCGCACCGCGGGCGGCCGGGCGGCCGCCCCCTCCGGCCCCGGCGCGCAGGCCGCCCCGCGCAGCGACGCCACCCCTTCCCGCTGGAACGACAACGCCCCGCACTACGGCGGCGCCATCCTGAGCAAGACGCGCCACGAGTTCTGGTGCACCAGCGGCTTCGCGATGGACGTGCCGGGCTGGGGGCGGTACATGGTCACGTCAGGCCGCTGCGGCTCGCCGGGTACGTACCTCTACAGCGGCTTCAACGACGTGGGGCAGATCGTCAACGAGCTGCCGGACATCGACACGGCCATCATCGACACCGCACCCACGGGCGGGTCCGTCGGCAGGCTGTGGAGGCTGGACGACCAGAAGGACTACGTGGGCTGGCTGACGTCCCAGCCCGGTGACCAGGTGTGCCAGACCGGCGTACGGACCGGGTACCGGTGCGGGATGTACGTCGGCCAGCCGCAGCGGAAGTGGGTCAACGGCGCGTACGTCACGCTGACTCCCGCGTGCACCCGCGACGGATCCGCCGCGTACGCGGCCGACGACGAGGGCGGCCCGGTCTTCAGCTGGGCCTCCGCGTACGGGGTGAACAGCCACGGGATGATCAGTTCCGGGATGGGCACCTGGGACTCCTCCGGAACAGCCGCCACCTGCGTCGGCTACGTCCCGACGGGCACGATCCTGGGCGCGTGGGGGGCGCGGATGACCGCCCCGTAGCCGGGGGCGTAAGCGGAACGTCAGCGGAACGATAGGGGCGGCGGCCAGGGTGGGGTCCGCACCGCCGCCCGTACTCGCACTGGAGTGACATGTCCCGCACAACCCCCCATCCCGCCGGCGTCCGCCCGCGCCGGCGGTCCCGCCGGCTGGCGTCCCTGATGACGGCCTGCGTCGCGCTGGGCGCCGCACTGCTCGCGCCCGGGGCCGCCGAGGCGGCCGGGTCGACGCCCGAACACGCCTACCGCAACATCGGGCAGGCGGACCGGGCCGAGTGGATGTGGGGCATCGCGAGCGACACCCCGCTTTCGGCGATGTCCATCCCCGGGACCCACGACACGCTCTCCATCCACAACGGCCCCAACGTGCAGACGCAGGAGGACTGGGGCGACAGCGCGGCCACGCTGACGGCGCAGCTGGAGCGCGGCATCCGGGCCATCGACATCCGGGCCCGGGCCATCGGCGGCAGCTTCACGATCCACCACGCCGTGTACTACCAGAACGCCAACTTCGACGACGTCCTGACGAAGGCGCAGGCCTTCCTCCGTGCGCACCCGACCGAGTCGATCGTGATGCGGCTGAAGGCCGAGTGCCCGTACTCGGACGTCGGCACCTTCGACTGCGCGAACGAGCCGAAGTCGGTGACCCCGGAGCAGATGCGCTCGATGTTCGCCGGGTACGTGGCCAAGTACCCCGGCCTGTTCTACGCCCCTTCGGTGACGGGCAACGGCCGGGCGAACGTGCCGACGCTGGGCCAGGTCCGGGGCAAGCTGGTCCTGGGCAGCTTCGACAGCGTCGAGAGCGACGGCTACGGCATCAAGGGCTTCAACGACCGGAAGGAGGACCACTGGGCGCCGGACTCGGCCGCGCAGAAGTGGGACTACGTCAAGGCCAACGTCAACAAGGCGATCACCGGCTCCGCCAATGACATGTACGTGACGTACTCCTCGGCGTCCAAGGCCCCCTTCGGCCCGCTGCCGTCCGACTTCGCCGCGAGCGTCAACTACCAGCTGATGAAGCACCTCAACAGCAGCGCCGGCCGCGTGGGCGTCATCATGACGGACTTCCCGGGCTGGGGCCTGGTGAACGCGATCATCGACCACAACGACGACAACATGGTCAAGGGCGGCCAGCGGTCCATCTGGCTGGTCAACGCCGACAAGACGTACTCCAACAGCCAGTACCAGGGCCGGTGCATGGTGCGCGGACCGGAGTTCGGCTCAGGGGACGGTGGCCTGGTCACCCAGCGCGCGTGCCAGTCGAGCCCGCCCAGCAGCCACCAGTGGACCGCCACGAAGCCGGACACCTTCGACGGCAAGGGCTACTTCTGGATCAAGGCCGGCAACGGCCAGTGCCTGACGATGCCGTACAACAACGGCACCGCGCCGGCCGCCGGCACCCAGCTGTTCTGGTGGCCCTGCGAGACCCGCTGGTTCTCCGGCAGCCAGATGTGGAACGTCATGCCGACCAAGCTCGCCACCTCGACCGGCTCCCGTCCGGCCTACTACTTCGTCAACAACTGGACCGGCCTGTGCCTGTCCATGGACCCGGCCACGGCGTCCGCCTCGGGCGGCAAGGTGACCCAGGACGCCTGCCCGAGGTAGCACGAAGCAGCCCGAAGCAGTACGCCCCTTCCTTCCCGCCCACCGGCCGGGCGGCCTCCTCCCGGGGCCGCCCGGCCGCCGGCGTCAGCCCCGTTCGCCCAGGTCCAGGCGGTCGAGCAGTCCGGCGTCGGTGAACGCGGCGACCAGTTCGTCCCGTCCTTCGGTGAAGTGCCCCCAGCTGTCGTAGTGGACGGGCACCACCCGGCGGGCGCCGAGGAGCTTCGCGGCTTCGGCGGTCTGGGCGCTGTCGAGGACGATCAGCGCCCCGTCGAAGAGGCGGGTGAACCGGGGGGCCCCGGCGAACAGGACGGCGGTGTCCACCGGCCCGAACCGCTCGGCGACCTGCCCGACCAGTTCGAGGGAGGCGTTGTCGCCGCTGACGTAGACCGTGGGCAGGTCCTGCCCGGTGAGGACGAAGCCGACGACCTGGCCGGTGAACGGTTCGACCTCCTCGCGCACGCCCGGCCCGTGCAGGGCGGGCACGCCCGTGACCGTGACGGTGCCGCCGCCGGGACGGTCGAGGTCGACCGACTCCCAGTCGGCGAGCCCCCTGGCCCCCGCGCCCAGGCGCTCGCCGCCCCCGGGCGTGGTCAGGGTCAGGGGGACGCCGGCGAGCAGGGCGCGGCCGGACTCGTCGAGGTTGTCGGGGTGTTGGTCGTGGGAGAGCAGGACCACGTCTATCCGGCCGAGGTCGGCCGGGGCGGCCGCGGCGGGGGCCGTCTTGGTCAGCAGGCCGCCCGGCACGGGGTACTCGCGCGGTGCGTCGAAGGTGGGGTCGGTCAGGAAGCGCAGGCCGCCGTACTCGAAGAGAGCGGTCGGGCCGCCGAAGACGCGGACGGGCATGGACTCAACGGGCGTGCTGGTGTCAGCCATCTGAACCTCACGGATGAGTTGTTGGTTATCCGTGATGATCATAGGGGTGTCTCACGGATGCGCGCAACGCTTAACATGAGGTCCATGAGTGAGATCCCGGTCGGCGCATCCGTGCCAACGCCCGCGCCGGGGGCGGAGGAACACCTCGCCCTCGACTTCGTCAACAGCGCCGTCGCGCAGCCCGGAGGGCAGTTCACCGACCTGCTCGGCACTCCCGGGAGCGCGAACCGGTGGCTGACCGCACACGGCCTCGCGCCCGCCGACGCCGGGGTGCGGGAGATGTGCGCGGCGCAGCTGCGCTCGATGCGCGAGCACCTCAGGTCGCTGTTCGCCGCCCGGGCCGAGGGTCTCCCTCCCCTGCCCGCCGCGCTGGCCGCCGTCAACGACGCGTTGGGCAAGGCCCCCACGGCGGCCCTGCTGCACTGGGACGAGAAGAACGGCCCCTACCGCTCGACCCCCTGCCCCACCAGCGAGATCCTCGACCGCGCCCTCGCGGCCCTCGCCGCCGACGCGGCGGACCTCCTCACCGGCCCCGACGCCGAACGCCTCACCGCCTGCGCCTCCCCGCCCTGCAACCGCTACCTGCTGCGCCACGGCCGCCGCCACTGGTGCTCCACCCGCTGCGGCGACCGCGCCCGCGCAGCCCGCGCCTACGCCCGGCGCACCCAGCCGAAGGCAGGATGACGAACCGGCCGAAGACCGGATGACGAACCCGGCCGAACGTCGGACGACGAACCCGGCCGAACGCCCCGCGGCGCAGAAGCCTTTACCCGGTACGACTGATCCACCCGCACGGGTGGATCACCGTTCCGCGGCGGTCCGGCGGCGGATCCCCCGTCTATAAAGAGGGGGTTTCGCCCCCTGGCCGTTCGACTGATGGGTCGTCATCCAATGCCGCACGCCGTTCTGCGCCTCGCCGCCGCCACCGCCTTCCTCCTGTCCGCCGCCGTCACCCCGTCCGCCGTGGCCGCGCCCGCGGCGGACGACGACACCAGCGCCCCGTGCGGCCCGGTCGTGGAGTACCGGGCCTGGGACTGGTGGCGCACCACGACGAACACGGAGATCGCCCGCACCGTGGCCGCCACCTCCTCCAGCGAGCGCTGGCAGTGGCGCGAGGACGTCAACACCCTGTGGCGCGGCGACACGCGGGAGAACGTCGAGGAGATCTTCCGGACCGGCTTCACCCCGCGCGGCGACCAGCTCATCCCGCTCGCCGAGTACATCGTCAAGGGCGGCGGCCAGCAGAGCGCCCACCTCAGCACCAGCTGCGACCAGAGCGTCGCCAAGCGGTTCGCGACGTACGGGGCGGAGAAGACCGGCTGGGTCTACGAGATCTACGCGCCGGGCGGCATCGACGTGAACGCCACCGCGGCGGTGAACAACTACCAGTCGCCGTACCTCTGGAACAAGGAGATCGACTTCCCCGGAGGCGTGCGGGGCAACTACATCAAGGGCGCGTGCAAGTACCGCCTGACGGGCACCGACCCGGTGACCAACGAGAAGACCTGGCAGCAGCTCGGCTGCAAGGACAACGCCGACTTCGCGCCCTACAAGACCGCGCCGGCCGCGTACAAGCTGGCGAGCTGACGGCCCCGTTCACGCCTCCGTTCACGCCCCCGCGCCCCAGCCGGTCCGCTCCACCGGGATCCACAGCTCGGAGCGGGGCTCCCCGCCGGCCGCCACGGGCCCGGTCCGCAGGAGTTCCGGGCCCGGGCGGCTCGTGTACGGGTTCGAGGGGAACCACTGCGTGAACACGTCCCGCCACAGTTCCTGGAGCGCCCCCGGAAGGGGCCCCCGGCTCTCGAAGACCGCCCAGGTCCCGGCCGGCACGTCGAGGACGTCGAGTTCCCCGGCGGCCGTGCCGGCGGCGGCCAGCACGCCGATCCAGTAGTCCGCGAGGGCGCCCTCCTCCCGGCTGTCGGTCAGGTACACCGCCGCCGACAGGACCCCCTCCGGCTCCAGGCCGCCGGACAGCTCCTTCATCCGCAGGACCGCCCGCTCGTCCAAGCCCTCCAGGTGCGCGGCGGCGGCCTCGTTGGCCCCTTCGTGGACGAGCGGCACCCGGGCCTTCCTCCCGACGAACCGGAACGACTCCTTCTGCACGATCCGGTACCGCATGGCCGTACTGCCCTCGACCACGACGCGGAAGGACATGCGCGGCTGCGCCGTGAGCACCGCGCCCGTGCGCCGGGCCTCGCCGGGCCCGATGCCGTGCACCGACCGGAACGCCCGGGCGAACGCCTCGGCCGACCCGTACCCGTACCGCACCGCGATGTCGAGCAGCGTCGGCTCCCCGGCCGTCACCTCGGCCCCCGCGAGCGTCATCCGGCGGCGCCGCACGTAGACCGGGAGCGGCATCCCGGCGAGCGCCGAGAACAGCCGCCGGAAGTGGTACTCCGACACCGCGGCGATCCGGGCCGCCCCCGCCACGTCGACCTCCTGGTCGAGACGGGCCTCCAGATGGTCCAGCGCCTGGTTCAGCCGCTCCAGCACGCGTCCGCGTCCTTGTCCTCGTCGCAGAAAGAGTGTGACCGGCCCGCCCGACAGAACCGGTACGGGAACTGTCGGGTGCGAAGCCCCCGCGTTGCCGGAGGCTTCCCGCCATGACTGATGATGTTAGGGGAACCTGCCAGCCGCGGTTCGCCGCGGTGCGCGCCGCCTTCGCCGCCTCGCTCGCCCGGCACGACGTGGGCGCCTCGGTCGCCGTCCGCCTCGACGGCGAACCGGTGGTCGACCTCTGGGGAGGTCACGCCGACGCGGACCGCTCCGTCCGCTGGGAGCGCGACACCCTCACCGCCGTGAACTCGACGACCAAGAACATGACCGCCCTGTGCGCCCTCGTCCTGGCCGACCGGGGCCTGCTCGACCTGGCCGCGCCGGTCGCCGCCTACTGGCCCGAGTTCGCCGCGGCCGGCAAGGAGGGCGTGCTCGTACGGCACGTGCTGTCGCACAGCGCCGGGCTTCCCGCCCTGCCCGGGACGGCCTCGGCGCAGGACCTGTACGACTGGGACCGCGTCACGGCGCGGCTGGCCGCGCTGGCCCCCGCGTGGGAGCCCGGGACGGCCGCCGGATACCACGCGCTCACCTTCGGGTACCTCATCGGTGAGATCGTCCGCCGCGTCACCGGCCGCACCCTCGGCGCGTTCTTCGCCGAGGAGGTGGCCGGGCCGCTGGGCGCGGACTTCCACATCGGGCTCCCCGCCCGGCACGACCACCGCGTCGCACCGCTCCTGCCGCCGCCCGCGCTGACCGACGAGTACGCCGCCACCGCACCACCGGGAGCGGACGGCGTGCCCCGGGAGGCCGCCGGCCCGGTGGTCCGGGTCAAGGACGTCAACTCGGTGCCCTGGCGCCGTGCGCAGATCCCCGCGGTGAACGGCTTCGGCAACGCCCGCTCCGTCGCCCTCCTGCACTCGGTCCTGGCGAACGGCGGCACGGCCGGCGGGGTGCGGCTGCTGTCCGCCCCGGGGTGCGAGCCCGCCTGGCAGGAGCTGTTCCGCGGCGAGGACCGCGTCCTCGGGACACCGATGTGCTGGACGGCGGGCTTCGGCCGGTTCGGCGACACCTTCGGCTGGGGCGGCTGGGGCGGCTCGCTCGTGGTGAGCGACCCGGGCTCGCGGCTGACGGTGGCCTACGTCATGAACCGGATGATCGACCGGGACCGGCAGGAGGACGACCGCGGCATGGAGCTCGTCATGGCCGCCTTCGGCGCACTGTACTGACGGGGGCGGGGTGGGCGGGGACGGGCTGGGCGGGGCGGGGACGGGCCCGGGTCACGGCCGGCCCGCCGCCAGCTCCCTCAGGCGCCCGCGCTCCGCCTCCAGCTGCCGCCGTACGGTCTCCAGCTCGGCGGCCCGCCCCGCCATCGCGGTGTTCTCGTACTCCGACTCCACCGCGAACCACACCCCGAGGAGGTTCACGTCCCGTTTGCACTCCATGTCGGCCACCGCCGTGGCGCGTTCGTCCGGCCCCGCCTCCTGCGTGGCGTCCGGGCGCCAGCGGGCCGTGTCGCCCGCCGCCCCGAGCGGGTCGGCGTAGTCGTGGCCCTTGGCCTTCATGCACGCGGACCAGCGGGTGAAGGCCTCCCGGACCCGGGGGTCGCGGCGGGACCGCTCGTAGCCCTGCCGCTCGATGACGTTGACCGTCCCCCCGAACGCCCCCGCCCGCGACCCGTCGTTGAGAAGCGCACGGTCGGCCTCGCCGTAGCAGCCGCCGTCCGGCACCGGCCGTCCGCCGAAGCGCGGCCGTTCCCCGGACGCCGACGGCTGCCCGGGCCTGCGGTCGGCGACCCCCGTCAGCAGACCGCGCTCCTCGGCGGTCCGGGCGGGGGCGGCGGCGCCGGAAGTGCCGTCCACCCGCGCCTCGCGGTGGGCCGGGTCCACCCGGTACCCGTACCGGCGGGCCGTCTCCATGTCGCCGACGCCGTACCGGCGCGCCATGTTCAGCGGGTCGTACGCGGCGGGCGGCGGGGCCCCGCCGGTGACGGCCGGGTCCATGAACGAGGCGCCGTGGCGGCGCACGCAGTCGCGGACCAGGAGCCCGCGCAGGTACTCGGACAGGGCCCTTTCGGTGTCGGTGGGCAGATAGGCGCCGATGGGCAGGCGCAGACCGACGACGGTGCCGGCCGTCGGCGTCGGGACCGGCTCGGCCCGCACCCCGTCGGACGGCGCGGCCGTGCAGCCCGCGGCGGTCAGGGCGAGGGGGAACAGGACGGTCAGGACGGTCAGGGCGGACGCGCGCGGGCGTCGTCGGGAACGGGGCATGGGCACGGCTCTCCGGAAGGCGGTCGGGAGCCGGCCGCCCGCACGTGGGGCGCGGGCGGCCGGCCCGTTCAGGTGGTGCGGTGCCGGGTCGTCAGACCGGGCGTCAGCGGACCTCGTAGGAGGAGACCGTGTTGCGCATCCCGACGGCGCCCAGGTTCCCGCCGTACCACGCGGGGGTCCAGGCCACGGAGCCCGTCATGTTGGCGCCCGTGTACGTGTACAGGGTGTACGCCGTGTTGTTCTCCTGCGAGGCGGCGTTGTCGTTCACGCTCTGACCGCTGCCGGCCGAACCGTACTGGTCGCTCCAGAAACGGTTGTCGGACAGGTTGTAGTCCGTGAACGAGGTCTTGGCCCAGATGGCGCCCTCGGCACCGGGGCTGTAGTAGAGGCAGACGTCGCCGGTGCAGCGGTACGGGGACGTGGACACCTTCCAGCCCTGCACCTTCCCGCCGGCGGCGGCCGCGGGAGAGGTGGCGACTCCCGCCAGCGCCAGCCCCGCGGCGGCGACCGCGGCGGCCGTGGCCATCCGCCGCGACAGCTTCCCTCGTGACATGTGCGTTCCCTTCGTCGTCGGTTGCCCGCCGGCCTCCGTGGTCGGCCGGGCCCGCTTCCGATCCGACTCCAGCAGGGGCGGGATTGTTCATCACCCCTGTTCCGGGCCCCCGAACAATTCCGCCGGAGCTGACGCGAAGCCGCCTTGCCGCCCCCGCGGCGGCCTCCCTAGCGTGGAGGGACAGCGCGGGCCACGAGGGGGAGGACAACGGTGGGGCGCCCGGAGAACCCGGTGGATCCCGGCGAGGGACCGGTCCAGGGATTCGCCCACGAACTGCGTCTGCTGCGGCAGAAGGCGGGCGGCCCCTCCTACCGGGCCATGGCACGGGAGACCGGCCTGTCCGTCACCGTGCTCTCCCAGGCCGCCGCCGGCCGGCGCCTGCCGTCCCTGCCCGTCCTGACCGCGTACGTACGCTGCTGCGCCGGCGACGAGGCGGTGTGGCGCACCCGGTGGCAGGAGGTGTCGGCCGTCCTCGCGGCCGCCGTACCGGCCGGGGACGACGACACCGACGCCCCCTACCGGGGACTGCTGCGCTTCGAACCCTCCGACGAGCACCTCTTCTTCGGACGGGACCGCCTGGTCACCGGCCTGCTCGCCCTCACCGCCCGCCACCGCCTCGTCGTCCTCCTCGGACCGTCCGGCAGCGGCAAGTCCTCCCTCATCCGGGCGGGACTGGTGCCCCGCCTCAGACGCGCCGGACCGGGCGGACCCGACGGACCGGGCCGGCCGGCCGCCCTGCGCCTGCTCACACCCGGCGCCGGCCCGCTCCGCGACCACGCGCACCTGCTCGAACCCGCCCCGGGCGCAGGGGACACCTGGCTGATCGTGGACCAGTTCGAGGAGGTCTTCACCCTGTGCGCCGACCCGGACGAGCGCACCGGGTTCCTCGACGCCCTCGCCCGCGCCACCCGCCCGGACAGCCGCCTGCGCGTCCTGCTCGTCCTGCGCGCCGACTTCTACGCGCACTGCCTGCGCCACCCCCTGCTCGCCGAGGCCCTGCGGGAGGCCGGCCTGCCCATCGGCGCGATGCGCCCCGCCGAGCTGCGCGAGGCCGTCGTCGGACCCGCCGCCGCGGCCGGCCTCATCGTGGAGCGGGCGCTGACCGCCCGCCTGGTCGAGGAGGCGGCCGCCGAGCCGGGCAGCCTCCCGCTGCTGTCCCACGCCCTGCTGGAGACCTGGCGCCGCCGCCGGGGCCGAACGCTCACCGTCGAGGCGTACGACGCCGCGGGCGGCCTGCACGGAGCCGTCGCCCAGACCGCGGAAGCGGTCCACCGCGCACTGCCGCCCCGCCAGGCCGACCTCGCCCGGCGGATCCTGCTGCGGCTGGTCGCCCCCGGCGAGGGGACCCCCGACACCCGGCGACCCGGCACCCTGGCCGAGGTACAGGGCCCGTACGGCGTCGACCGCGACCGCGCACGAGCCCTCGAAGCCCTCGTCTCGGCACGCCTGGTCACCGTCGACGACCAGCGGGTCGACCTCGCGCACGAGGCGCTCATCACCGGCTGGCCCCGGCTGGCCCAGTGGGTGGACGCGGGCCGCGAGCGGCTGCGTCTCCAGCGCGACCTCACCCAGGCCGCGCACAGCTGGGAACGCGCGGGCCACGACGACGGCGCCCTGTACCGGGGCGCCCTGCTCACGGCCGCCGCGCGGGCCTTTGACGGCTTCGGGCAGCGCGCCGACCTCAGCCCCCTGGAACGGCGTTTCCTCGACGCCGGCCTGGCCGCCCGCGCCCGCGAGGAGCACCGGGCCCGGCGCGCGGCACGGCGGACGCGTGCCTTCACCGGAGCCCTGGTCGTCCTCCTCGTCCTGGCCGTGACCGCGGCCGCGACGGCATGGCAGCAGAACCGGTCGAGCGCCCGGGAGCAGGCACGCGGCGCGGCGCACCGGCTCGTGCACACGGCGGAGGGCCTGCGGTACTCCGACCCCAGGACGGCCCGGCTCCTGAGCATCGCGGCCTGGCGGATCGCCGACGCCCCCGAGACACGGTCCGCGCTCGCGGCCGCCGCCGCCCAGCCGGTCACCGACTCCTTCGCGGACCCCTACGCCGACGCCGGCCACGAGGTGTCGCTCGGCCGTGAGGGCGAGACCGTGACGACCGTCGACAGCACCCGGGTCCGGGTCTGGAACCTGGGCGGACACCGGCTGACCGGCACCTACCGGGCCGACGGCATCCGTCCGCCGGCGCCCGGCGCGTTCGCCGTCAGCCCGGACGCCAGGATGCTGGCCGTCGCCGCCGAGGGCCCCGCGGCCGGGATCCGGCTGTGGGACATCGCCGCCGAGCGGGCGGAGGGCGGGCCGCTGCCGGCCCCCACCCGGCGCGTCCCCGCGTTCGGCGCGGGCGGCCGGCTGCTGACCGCGGCGGGAGGGGGCCGCGCCCAGGTGTGGGAAGTGGGCCCGCGCCGCCTCGTCGTGGAACGGCCCGCGCCCGGCGACCTGCTGCCGGTGACCAGCCCGGACGGGCGGCTCGCCGTCTTCTGCGGCCCGGCCGGTACCGCGGAACTGTGGGACCTCACCGAAGGACGCGCCGTGCCCGCCCCCTGGCAGCCCGGGGACACCGCCCGGCACTGCACCCGCGGTCCCGGGCAGACCGGGCTCGCCTTCGGCCCCGACTCGCGGACCCTCGCCCTGAGCACCGGCAGCGAGCTGCTGCGCTGGGACCTCACCACGGGCGCGGCTCTGCCACGGCTGCGGGGAAACGACCTGGGCGAGCCGGTGTTCAGCGCGGACGGCCGCTTCCTGGCCGCCTCCGCCCCCGGCGAACTCCTCGTGTGGCGGCTGTCCCGTCCGGACCGCCCGGTGTGGCGGTACCGGCACCCCGGAGCCGTGTCGGAGCTGAGGTTCGACGCCGCCGGCCGGTTCCTGAGGTTCCTCGCCGGTGCCCGGTCCACCGACCGGGCGATGCCGGTCAAGACCGCCGACCTGCGGGCCGTGGCCGGGGCGGCCTGGGAGCCGGACCCGGCGGACGCCGCGCAACTGAGCGCCGACGGAAGGCGGCTGGCGCGCGCCCGCACGCAGGACGGCCGGGGCGTGTTCGAGATCCTCGACGCCGGGGACGCCGGGGACGCCGGCGGTGACGGCGGCGGAGATCGTGCCGCCGGCGGCCGCGTCATCGCCCGGCCGCCACCCCCGCCGAGGGGAACCACCGGGAGCGGACCCGACGGCCCCACCGAGGTGCTGTCGCTGAGCGCCGACGGGACCACCCTCGCCTACGGATACGGAACCCGCGACCCGTTCACGCCCGGCCCGACCGGGCCGCTGCGGATCTGGAGCGCGGCCGCCGCCCCCGGCGACACCGGTGAACTGCCCGTCCGGGCGGCCGTGTCGGGCATCCGGCTTACCCCCGACGCCCGGACCCTGCTGGTGGCCTCCACGGTGGACGGGGTACAGGCGTGGGACGTAGCCGGGCGCGCCCCGGCGCGTACGGTCGTCCCCGGCTCGGGCGAAACCGTCGTACCCGCCGACATCGCCGTACGGCCCGACGGCAAGCTGCTCGTCACCTCGCCCGACGAGACGACCGACCTGGAATCGGGGCGCGGCGTCCGGGCGGGACACGGCCGCTCGGACCGGCTCCGCTTCGCCTTCAGCCCGTCCGGCGGGATGCTGGCGAAGGCCGCCTCACCGGACGAGGTCGAGCTGTGGAACAGCCACGGCACCCGGATGACGGGCCGGCTGACCGGCCCGGACGACGCCGGGCGGGACGGACAGGACGCGGAACGCGTGACCGCGCTCGCCTTCTCACCGGACGGCCGCCTCCTCGCCGTCGCCGGCGAGGACGGCAGCCTGCGCCTGTGGGACGTCGCCGCCCGGCTGGAGCTGAGCGGGGCGTTCGCGCCGGCCGGCGACGGCATCCTGTCCCTCGCCTTCACCGCCGACGGCTCCGCGCTCGTCGTCGCCGGACGGCACGTCCCCCTCCGGCACGTCCCGGTCGCACCCCCCGCCCTCGCCGCGCGGCTGTGCGACGCGCTGCGCCCGGCGGCCGGCACCGCCCTGTCCCCGGACCAGTGGCGCGCGTACGTACCGGAGCTGGCGTACCGCGACATCTGCTGACGCGGCCCACCTCACCCGGGGTCGACGACGAGGTCGGCGCGGTGGCGGCCGCGGGCGACCAGCGCGGCGTTGGCCTCGTCCGACCGCGCCACCCACGCGCGCGCCCGCGCCGGGTCCTTGCCGTGGCGCACGTGCCGGCCGACGAGCCGGTCCACCCGCACGGCGTCGTCCGGGGCGAGGTACCAGGCCTCGTCCAGGAGGGCCCGTACCGGCGCCCAGCCCTCCGCGTCGTGCAGCAGGTAGTTCCCCTCGGTGATCACCAGCGGTACGGCCGGCCCGACGGGGATGCTGCCGGCGACGGGCTCCTCCAGCGAGCGGTCGAAGGCGGGCGCGTACACCACGCCCTCCCCGGGGGAGCGCAGCCGGCGCAGCAGGCAGACGTAGCCGGCCGCGTCGAAGGTGTCCGGGGCCCCCTTGCGGCCGGCCCGCCCCAGCCGGTCCAGCTCGGCCTGCGCGAGGTGGAACCCGTCCATCGGCACCACCATGGCCCGCTCCGGCCCGAGCGCCGCGGCGACCAGCCCCGCCAGCGTCGACTTCCCGGCCCCCGGCGGCCCGGCGACCCCGAGGATCCGCCGCCCGCCCCTGGCGGCCAGCGCACCGGCCCTCATGACAAGCTCCGTCGTCTGCACGCCCCCATCCTGCCCCGCGGGGCGGCCCGTTCTACTGGCCGGGGCGTCCGAGCTGGTGGACGCTCCAGCCGGCCGCGCGCCAGGCCTCGGGGTCGAGGGTGGTGCGGCAGTCGACGATCAGGGGGTCGGCGGGGCGGCCCACGAGGGCGTGGGGGCTGGCCTGCTGGTACTCGGGCCATTCGGTGGCCAGGACGACGAGGTCGGCGCCGTCCAGGGATGCGGGCAGGTCGTCGGCGTAGTCGAGTTCCGGGTTGCGGATCACGGCGGTGGCCACGGCCTGCGGGTCGTGGACGGTGACGGTGGCGCCGGCCTGCTGGAGGGCGTGTGCGAGGGCCAGGGCCGGGGATTCGCGGACGTCGTTCGTGCCCGGCTTGAACGCCGCACCCCACACCGTGACCCGAGCGCCCTTGACGGGGCGGTGGGTCAGGGCACGGGTGATCAGGTCCATGGCGACGTCGGTTCGGTTCTCGTTGATCTTCTCGGCGGCGCGCAGGAGTTCGGCGGCCCGGGTGGCGCCGAGCTGGCGGGCGGAGGCGGTGAAGGCGCGGACGTCCTTGGGAAGGCAGCCGCCGCCGTAGCCGATGCCGGGCCGCATGCCGCCGCTGCCGATGCGGGGGTCGATGCCGAGGATGTCGACGATCTGCGAGATGTCGCCGCCGGCGGCCTCGCACATGTCGGCGACGGCGTTGATGTAGGAGATCTTCAGGCCGAGGAAGGTGTTCGCCGCGCCCTTGGCGAGTTCGGCGGTCTGGGGGTCGGTGACGAAGAGGGGGACCCCGGCGTCCAGGATGGGGGCGTAGACCGTGCGGATCGCCTTTTCCGCCGAGGTGGTGGTCAGGCCGGCGATGAGGCGGTCCGGGCGCAGGGTGTCCTGCACCGCGTGGCCCTCGCGGAGGAACTCCGGGTTCCACACGACGTCCACCGCGTTGCCCGCCGGGGCCAGGCGCTGGGCGAGGGTGGTGACCTGGGCGGTGGTGCCGACCGTGACCGTGGACTTCCCGACGATCGTGCAGGCCGCGGTGAGGTGGGGGGCGAGCTGGCGGATCGCGCCGTAGACCTGGCCGGTGTCGTAGGAGCGGCCGTCGGCGTCGATGGGGGTGCCGACGCCGATGAAGTGGAGCTCCGCGAAGCCGGCGGCCTCGCGGATGTCGGTGGTGAACCGCAGGCGGCCGCCTGCGGTGTGGGCGGCCAGGAGCTCCGGGAGGCCGGTCTCGTAGATGGGACAGTCGCCGGCGTTGAGCCGGTCGACCTTGGCCTGGTCGACGTCCACACCGATGACTTCGTGGCCGAGTTCGGCCATCGCGGCCGCGTGCGGGATGCCGAGGTGCCCGCAGCCGATCACTGAAACGCGTATTCCTTGACTCTCATCCGGGGAGGGGCCCTGAGGAGCGGGGCCGGGGAGCAGGCACCAGAGGCTAGCGCCGTTCCCCGGCCCCGGAGTTCACGAGTTGTCGGCGCTGGGGTTCAGCAGCCGCTCCAGCTCGCCGATCGCGGTGGCAGCCGTCTGGCGTACGACGACGTCACCGGTCTGCGGTGCCTCCAGCGGGTAGGCGAACCAGGAACCGTCCGGACGGGGGAACCCCTCCGGGTCGACGAGGAACACCTTGAGCCCGGCCGCGCGGGCCCGCTTGGCCACCCAGCGCCGGTCGGCGTGGAGCCCGATCACGACCAGGGCCTTCGCGTCGGGGTGGAAGGAGACCGGCGGGATCCGCTGGTCGTAGCGGCGCATGAACTGCTCCTCGAACCCGGCGCGGGCGCCGAGCGCGGGAGAGGCTCATTTTCGTTCCCCTACACCGGTTCCCGGCCATACGCTGTGGAGATCGCTGTGGTCCAGAACGGAGCCTCGCCCATGCCCTCGTGGTCCTCGTACAGCACCGGCGAACGCATCAAAATCCTTCGGGGGAAGCGAATCTCCCAGGAGCAGCTCGCCGCCATGACCGGTCTTGCGCCGGCCACCATCCAAGCCGCCGAGCAGGACCGGCGACTTACCCTCCAGACCCTCATGAAAATCTCTGCGGCCCTCGGAGCGGACATCTCCGTCATTGAAGGCCAGCAGCCGCCCCGCCGCGCGATGGACGCGGACGACAGGATGATGATCCGCGCCCTTTCGGCAGCGGTCCACGACACGGCCGCCGGGATCCTGCCGAACGCCGCCGAACCCGCCACCCTCGAAGACCTCCGTCAGGCAACCGAGCGGTGCTGGGCGCTGTACTGGGACGGCCTCTACACGGAAGCCGGCGCCACGGTGACGCCGCTCTTGGTCGCTGCTGCGGCAACCCTGAGAGACCGGCCCGTTGACCAGCAGAGCGTCACGTGGGGCGCTGTCTCGGACGCGTACCGGATCGCTGCCTACGTGGCCAACCTGGTCGGCGTCCGTGACCTCGCGTACGCCGCGATCGGCCATGCCCGCGCGGCAGCGGAGAAGGGCCCGGACGGCCTCAGGTCGGCGCTGGTGGACTCCGGTCGGGCATGGGTTTACCTGCGTGACGCCCGGCTGGAGGATGCGGCGCGGCTGGCCGAGAAGGCTGCGGTGGACATCGAGCCGCGGTTTTCCAGCGCGACTCCAGAGGAGCTGGCAGTGTACGGCAGCCACGTGAACTTCGCTGCGGTAGTCGCCTCTCGTGCAGGAAACAAGGAGCGCGCGGGCGACTTCCTCTCCCAGTCCACCGCAACGGGGGCCCGCATGGGGGCCGAGCACCGTGCTCACGGCACGCTATTCGGCCCTGTCACCGCGATGACTCAGGCGGTGGACATCAACGTCGCGATGGGTCAGTCCGGCAAGGCACTGACTCTGATCGGCTCCATCACCGAGGGCGAGGAGGGGCATACCGCCCAGCTCAGCCAGGCCGCCCGGAACCGGTACTCCATGGCCAAGGCGATGGCCCAGGCCGACGCGAAGATGTGGGACGCGTCCCTCACGACGCTGGAGGACGCGCTCAGGGCTGCCCCGGAGTGGGCCCGCCACCAGACCTTGCCCGGTGTGATCGCGGAGAAGGTCGGGCGCCATTCGACGGCGCGCCTGGCCAGGGTTTCGAGGTTGATCGGCATCCGGCCACCTGTGGACGCCGGGTTCGCGGCGGCTGACCGCCGAACCGCCCTGTAATCCAGCGAACCGTACGGCCACACCCGGTCAGAGTTTCAACAGTCCTACGTCCCGTACGAGTTGGACGCAGCCATGTCGCGCAAGTCGTACGGGACGATTCTGTTGCTGACCGCCCGTCGGCGAGACCCTTTTGGGCATGAACCGAAGTCCTCAGACCCGCGAGCGGCGCCGGAACATCGCGGACGGCGCCCTCGGCCTCACCTGCGTCAGTGTGGCCGTATACGCCAACCTCACCAGCGCCTCCGAGCCATCCCCCTACAGGGTCCTCGACGCGCTCCGCCGGTACGCCGAAGCCAGCGACTGGACGGTGCGGCCCGACGCCGTCCTCTACGACATGGTCTCCGCCACCACACCACGTGAGAAGCGCTCGGCCTGGCCGGCCCTCGCCCAGCTCATCGAGGACCGGCAGGTGTCCGGGCTCATTGTCCCCGCCATCTCCCACCTGGCCTCCGGCGCGGCTGCGCAAAACAGTTGGCGGAACTGGCAGGATCGAAACGGCATCTTCGTCGTGGTCCTTCCGGACGTCCTGACGGCAAGGACCGACTCGTGACGGGGCGCGAGACTCGGGACGTGCTGTGCCTCGATATCCCTAACGGACCCGGACCCGGACCCGGACCCGGGCTCGCCGAGGTTCCGCAGCCCAGCGCCGACCTTCTCGCACGTGCGCTGGCTGGCTGGCAGCGTTTCCTCCTCACCACTCGGGAGGCGTCCGATGAGTGAGTGCTACGAGTACGTGCCGCACCGCCTGCTGCGCAAGCGCGTCCGCGACATCGCGTCCGGTGTGGAAGGCGAACTGATGGCGGTAATCAACGAGAACGTCTCCGACACCGGGATCGAACGCTGGGTGGAGCTGGCCTACATCCGCGGGGGATCCGGCCGGGAGTTCACCACCGACGTCGGCAACGTCGAGCCGGCTGGCCGATGACCACCGCACACCGGTCATTCTCCGCCGAGACCCGCCCGGCCGGCTGAGCGAGGGCGCCGCGTTCGTCGACGAAGGCGGCCACAGCCACCGAGGCATCGTGCAGTTCACCGCAGAGGGGAAACCCGCCCCCGTCAACCTTCACTCCGTGCGTGATCTTTGCGTCCCCGAGAGCGGCGTCATGGAATGGATCGTCGCCGACCACCGCGCTCTCAGCAACGGTTGGCACAGGCTTCTCGCCCCGGCCAGGGGCGGGCAGGTGGGCTCCTGGCCCGCGGCACCACCGGATACGGGCAGTCGGCCCGCACCGTTGTAGATCGGCAAAGGAGAATCCCGTGGAGCAGTCCAAGTCCGGCATCGCCGCCGCCAGCACCTCGGCGTCGGTAGAGGGGACCGAGGAGATCACCGGGCCCGTAGTGATCGCCGTCGACGTCGAGGACGAGGAGTAGTCCTCTCTCGCGTTCGCGTCCCGACTCGGGTGTCCCTCCCTTCTCGTCGGTCCCGTTTGGGTCTGGGGGAGGGGCGCCCCTCGCGTTTGCCCCGCCTGGAGGTTGCAGTGATTCACGTGTACGTCGGGCCTACGCTGTCGGCATCCGAGCCCGTGCTCGCCGCGCCGGGCGTGCGGGTGCTGCCGCCGGCGCGGCACGGAGACCTGTTCGACACCGCGATCCGCTGTGGCGACACGGTGGTGCTCATCGACGGGGTGTACCACCAGGCGCCGGCGCTGAGACACAAGGAGCTCCTGGCCACGATGGGCCGGGGCGTCGACGTGATCGGGGCGGCGAGTATCGGCGCGCTACGGGCGGCCGAACTGGCGCCGTACGGGATGCTGGGCGTCGGCAACATCTACAACGCCTTCGTGCGCGGGGAGATCGACGGCGACGACGAGGTGGCAGTCGGGCAGGCACCGGACGGCGCGTGGGACGCGCTTACCTGGCCGTTGGTCAACGTCCGGCACACCCTGGGGCTTGCACGGTCGGCCGGCGTCCTCGACAGTGAGCGGGCCTGCGGGCTCCTGGCGGCTCTGCGCGCGGTCTACTACCCGCAGCGCACGTGGGCCGCGGTGCGGGCGGTGTGCCGCCGCCAAGGCGAGGCGGAGCTCGCTGCATGGCTGACCGAACAGCGTGAGCGAGATCGGCACTTCGGTGACCTCAAACGCACCGACGCGCTGATCGCCGTACGCACCGCGCTCGACGGCATCGCAGCGAAGAAGCGGGCCGTCATCGAGCCGCAGGTGTGGGAGACGGCCTACTTCCGCCGCTGGTCCAACGCCGCCGCACGCGAGTGTGTAGACGGCCAGGTGCTGTCCACCGAGGACCGCCTCGTCTACCAGCAGGTCTTCGACCCCGCGTTCCGCCAGAGATGGGCGGCCTATCTCGAACACCTCTCCTGGCATCCCGCCGACGGCGGGCCGGGGCTACCGCTGGCCGAGCGGCTGGCCCAGGTCACCGGCGGCGACCTACCCGCTGACCGCGTATTCCACCCCACGGTCGACCTGCGCGACGGGCAGACCGTGGCGCTGCTGCTGGCCGGCGAGAGTGCGCAGGACCGGCAGGCGGTCGCCCGGTACGCCGATGCCCTCGCCAGGGCTCGCCGTAGCCGGCCCGGATTCTCCATGGAGGCGGTGCGTGACGAGGTGACCCGCGAGCTCCTGTTGCGGGTGTGGCGGTGTCCGGAGCGGGAGCTCGACGCGCAGGCGTCCGCGCGTGGGCTGGTCGGCGGGGCGCGTGCTGTCCAGGCGGCCAAGCGGCTCGTGCCCGGGTTCCTTGAAGAGATCGAGAAGACGGAGGCGGCCCATGGCGGGGGTTGATGAGATGGTGGTGCTGCCGGGCACGGTTCGCGCCCGCACGCCGGAGGAGACGTGGGACGCGCTCGCCGGACGGCTGCCGCAGTTCGGGATTACCCGGGTCGCGGACCTGACCGGTCTGGACTGCATCGGGCTTCCGGTTTTCACGGCGATCCGGCCCGCATCACTGACCCTGAGCACCTCGCAGGGCAAGGGCGCTACACCCCTGCTGGCGAAGCTTTCGGCGGTGATGGAGGCGATCGAGCTGTGGCACGCTGAGCAGCCGCTGCCCGTTGACGCGTACGGCCCGGCTATCGAGGTCGCCCCCGACTGCCCCGTGGCCGCGCTGCCGATGACCGCCGCGTACCCAGACCAGGCGCTGGCCCGGATGGTGTGGGAGTGGGCGGCCGGTACCGGCCTGGTGAGCGGGGCGAGAGTGCTGCTGCCGGTCGACCTGGTCCGCCGCCGCGGGCACCGGCCCCAGTGGGCCCCGGAAGTGCTGCGCGCGACCAGCACCGGCCTGGCATGCGGCAACAGCCGCGACGAGGCGCTGCTGCACGGCTTGTTCGAGGTGGTGGAACGCGATGTGCTGTATCGGGACGGGCAGGCGGGCGGGCTGCGGCGCACACTGCTTGACCCACAGACGGTCGACGACCCGCACGGTCGGGACGTGATCGACCGGATAGCGGCAGCGGGCATGGCGCTGGAGGTCGCGCTGGTGGACGGCCCGTACAGCCTGCCGGTGTGCGTGGCTTACCTGTGGTCGGAGGACTATCCGGTCGTCTTCGCCGGCGGCGGCTGCCACAACCTTCCGGGGATCGCGCTGACCCGGGCGGTGACCGAGGCCGCCCAGTCCCGGCTGACCGCCATCGCCGGGACCCGGGATGACCTCCCCAGCGACCCGGGCAGCTTCGACACCCCACCCTTTCACCCGCCGCAGACCGCGGGGCTCGCGCCATGGCCGGAGACGACGGCCCGCTTTACTCCGGCCCGCGGCGGCTTCGCCGACCAGGTCCGAACCGTGGCCCGGCAGCTCGCGTACGTCACCGGACATGAACCGGCGGCCCTGGACCTGTCCGCCCCGAACGGCCCCGTCCACGCCGTACAGGTCGCCTGCCCCGGAACCCGCTCACGGATCAGAAGGTCGATGCCCCGATGAACACCACCACCAAGGCCATGAGGGCGGCCGAGTACGACGCCTTCCACACCGCCCGCGCCCGCACCGATCTGGTCGCCCGCCTGTACGCCGAAGCGATGGGCGAGGACTACCCGGCCGAGGTCGCCGCCTCCAGCTCCTGCGACTGGCCCTTACTGGGACTCCTGGCCGGGCGACTGCGGATGCGTCCGGGCCAGCTCCTCGTGGACGCCGGATGCGGCGCAGGAGGCATCGGCTTATGGCTGGCCCGCGCCCTCGCTGTCCGCCTGGATGCCTTCGACCTCTCGCCCGTCGCCATCGCCCAAGCCACTTCCCGCCGCGCCCACTTCCTCGGCCCGGCCGCCGACCGCGCCCTCTTCCGCGTCGCCGAGCTGGAGGACACGGGCCTACCGCCCAGCCACGCCCACGGCATCGTGTGCGTAGACGCCCTCGGACGCGCCATCGACAGGGACGCGGCGGTTCGCGAGCTCGGCCGTGTCCTTGCCCCGGGCGGTCGCCTGCTCCTGACCCGGTCGTTGCGGCTCGGCGCCAAACCGGCCTGGGAAGAACAGGCCCGTGCCGCCGGGCTCACTGTGGAGCACGTGGACGAGCGACTTGCTGAGCCCGCGGCGTGGGAACGGGTCTACAGGCTGTGGATCACCCACGCCGATCGGCTGCGGCGCGAGCTGGGTGAGGCCCCGGCCGAGAACATGCTCCGCGAGGCACACCAGGTGCTCCCCACCCTGCGCGGGCGACGGGCCGTCCTGCTGACCCTGCGGCGCCCCGCGGATGCCCGTGCGGCACCCGACACGGCCGATACGATGACCGGGCCCGGCCGCCACCTTGACGTAAGGACCCCGCAGTGAAGCAGCACCACGTCCGTGCGGCAGTGTTCTCGGCCGGGTCCTGGGGAACCGCCGTGGGCAAGATCATGGCGGACGCCGGCACCCGCGTGACCATGCACGCCCGCCGCGGTGAGATCGCCGACACGATCAATATGACGCACCGCAACCCCGGGTACTTTCCGGACATCGAGCTGCCCCACAACCTGACGGCCACCACGGACCCGGCCGCCGCGCTGAATGGCGCGGACTTCCTCGTGCTGTCCATCCCCGCGCAGTCCCTGCGGGCGAGCCTCGCCGCCTGGACCCCGTACATCGGCCCGGACACCGTCATCGTCTCGCTGATGAAGGGCATCGAGATCGGCTCCGGCTTGCGGGCGAGCCAGGTCATCACCGAGGTGACCGGCATCCCCGCCGACCGGGTCGCCGTGCTCTCCGGCCCCAACCTCGCCGGGGAGATCATGAACGGCCAGCCCGCCGCCGCCACCATCGCCTGTCCTGACGAGGACGTCGCCCACCGTGTCCAGCACGCCTGCCACACCGCATACTTCCGGCCCTACACCAGCACCGATGTGACCGGATGCGAGCTGGGGGGAGCGGTCAAGAACGTCATCGCCCTCGCCGTCGGCATCGCCTCCGGCATGGGCATGGGCCACAACGCGCAGGCCATGCTCATCACCCGCGGCCTGGCGGAGACCACCCGGCTCGCGACCGCCATGGGCGCCCACCCGGCTACCCTCGCGGGGCTTGCCGGCCTGGGCGACCTGGTGGCGACATGCTCCTCCCCGCTCTCCCGCAACCGCACCTTCGGCACCCACCTCGGTCATGGCCTGAGCGTCGAGCAGGCGACGGCCGCCACTCGCACGACCACCGAGGGCGTCAAGAGCGCCGAGGCGATCCTCGCCCTGGCCCACACCCACGACGTCGAGATGCCGATCACGGAAGTCATCTCCGCCCTGCTGCACGAGAAGGTCACCCTTGACCAGGCTGCGGCCGCGCTGATGCAGCGGCCCCCCAAGCCCGAGCGCTGACCTCCGCGGACCCCGGCCACCGGGCCTCCGCCACCACGCACCTTCACCCTCCCCTGACACGGAGGTCCCTCGCCCATGCACGGATCCGTGCTGTCCGCCGTCCAGATCGCCGTCACCTGCGCCCTGGTGGCGTGGATGATCACCGGCTTCACCCGCCTGCCCGGCCGCTGGCTGCGCTGGAAGATGTTCTGCCGGGCCACCTTCACGATCATCACGCTCGCCGGCACCACCAAGGACGGGCGCACCGAACCCGTCAACGTCTACGACTACCTCTCCCCGGGCAGCTTCATCCTCGGACCGCCCCAGCTCCAGACGATCATCAACCACCTCACCCGCAGTGGCCGCTACGACCGGATCGACGGCCAAGGCCGCCTGCTGTCCGTGCACGGCGAGCAGCCCCTGGAGGTGGCGGACAGCCGTGTGGTTCTTTGACGCCCTCACCTCCGGATTCCAGCAGCCCACCGACCCCGGACGACTCCAGTGGTTCCGGATCATCTTCGGCACCGTGTGCACCCTGCGCTTCGCGCTCGCCCTCGGCCAAGGCGGCTGGGACCGCTTCGCCGCAGGCTCCCTCAGTGCCCACCTTGCCGAACGGCGTCTCGGCCCGGCCCGCGCCGGGCTCCTGATCACCCTCTACCGGCCCGCGCTCGTCGTCCGTGCGGCCGGTGCCCTCACCCTGGCTTTCGGCCTTGCCCCGCGGCCGGCGCTCCTGTTGGTCCTGGCCGGCGCCGCCATGGAACTCCTCTACCTCAAGAGTCCCAATGCCATCCGCTACACCCTGCTGACCGGTACCTGTCTGCTGTTCGCCGGCAACCTGGGCCACGGCCTGCACATCGAGCACGGCCCCAGCACGGCGAACACCTGGGCACAGTGCCTCCTCGTGCTGATCACCACTGACATCTACTGGAACAGTGCCTGGCAAAAACTCCGCAGCCGGCAGTTTCGCAGCGGTCTCTACCTCGCCCAGTGGATCCACACCTACACCGAGGTCAAAGAGCGGCTCCCTCACCAGCGCTTCCAGTACGCCGTCCCCACCTTCGTCCGTCGCCATGCGGGCAACCTCACGACCCGGGACATCAGCCTCTGGCGCGCAGCCGCAGCCGTCGTCATCACAGCGGAGATCGTGCTGCCACCCTCCCTGCTCATCCCGCAGACGATGCCGTACGCCGTCGCCGCCGGCATCGGGATGCATGCGGCCTTCACCTGCCTCAAGCCACGTCAGCTCATCACGTTCTCCGGCCTTACCCTCGGCACCTACACTGCCTTCGCCGCTGCCTAGCGTGGTGCCGACTCCGCTGAGGGCCGCCCGTACCCGAGAGGCCGCCCCTGGCTCCACCAGGACACACCCGGATCCTCGCAGGCCCGCCGAACTGGCCATGAAGCACACCGATGACCCGTGGAGAGAGCATCTCGATCAAGACCGCCTGCAGCCCATGGAGTACCCGACGTGGCCAACGTTGATGGATGGCCTCGTCCTGCACGGCGGCCACGACACTCGGTTCGGCGAGAGTGCGTGCCGGGCGTCGCGGGGCTGCGGGCACCTCCCCCAGCGGTGGCTGGGGGAGGGACCTTGTGGACGCCCCCTAGCGGCGCGCGTCCACCACCGCGAGGAGTTTGCCGCTGGTCGGGCTGCGGTCCAGGGAGGGGCCGGCGACCGCCTCGACCACCAGGTCCAGCAGCTGCTCCGAGACCGCCGAGCGGAGCTCCGGGTAGCCGGCCAGGAAGACCTCGCGCAGCCGCTCCGGATCCGTCGCCGGAGCCTGCTCCACCCGTACGGTCAGCCGCTCGCGCACGTCCGTGCGGTCGAGCCTGATCTGCATCTCGCCCCGCAGGCCACCCTGTTCCCCGGCCAGGGCCAGGAAGCGGCGGTGGTTGAGGAAGTACGTCGCCACCCGCATCACGTCCCCCGTACGCCCCATCAGCTCGAAGCGCGGCGCGTGCCGCCCGCACGGGCAGCGGCCCGGGACCTCCCGGCCGAGGTCGCCTATCAGGTACCGGCCCAGCTGCTGGCCGCGCCGGGCGTGCGTGCTGAAGACCAGCCGGCCCGTCTCGCCCGGGGCCGCCGGCCGGTCCTCGGCCAGGTCCACGATCTCCATCGTGTGCAGGTCGGCGTGCAGGTGGTGGACGCCGCCGGAGCTCTCCGCGCACTGGTAGCCCAGCGGGCCGAGGTCGGTGCTGCCGTAGGTGATCGAGCGGATGACCTCGATGCCGAACTCGGCCTCCAGCGTGCGCCGCTGCTCCTCGGTGAAGTGCTCGCCGCCGTAGAAGACCTTGCGCAGGCCCCCGTACGCGCGCAGCACGTCCGCCTCCGCGTGCAGCAGCTGCCACAGGTAGGAGGGCATGCCGAAGAGGGTGTCGGCCTTGTGGTCGACGATCGCCCGCGCCGTCGCCCGGTGATCGGGGCCCGCCGCCAGGGGGAGCTGGACCCCGCCGAGCCGTTCGAGTACGGAGAAGAAGCTGATGAAGCTGCCGTACATGCCGCCGCAGTAGAAGAGGTTCGCGGTGCGGTCCCCGACCGGGTCGTAGCCGGCGGCGAGCAGGCCCCGGGCGGCGGCGTGCATCTGGGTGTCGTAGTCGTCGTAGCTGAACACCGACAGGGCGGGGGCGCCCGTGCTGCCGCCGCTGCGGAAGTACAGCTCGGCGTCGGCCCGGCCCAGCTCCCGGGCCGGCGCCTGCACGTCCTCCTTGCCCAGCAGCGGGCCCGCCGGCGGCGGCAGAACGACGGGCCGCGCCAGGTCGTCGAGGCAGGCGGTGGTGGCGAAGAGGGCCGGGTCGGCCTGGACCGCGACGCGGCGGCTGTAGCGCTGGAGGGCGTAGACCCCGTCGTGCGGCTCGCCCGCGTAGCTCTCCAGCATGGCGCCGACCGGCGTGACGCGGGTGACGCCCGCGGCCAGTGCCGTGCGGGACAGCTCGGCGATGTCGGACGGGCTGCCCGCGAGGCCCGCCGTCTGCAGGTAGCGGCGCATCGGGCGCAGGGTGGCGATCAGCCGCTCGCGGGGCAGCGGCTTGACCCACACGCTGCGGTGCAGCGGCGAGGCGGTGAGCGGCGACCGGGTGTCGGCCATGACCCGCCAGGAGCCGTCGGGCGCGGCGAACACCCGGGTCAGGCCGAGGTGTTCCTCCAGCCGGGCCACCAGCTCGGTGGTGGTCACCTCGGCGGCCTCGGCGGGATCCGGCTCGCCCGGGGCGGCGTCGGCCGCGGCCGGCGGGCGGGCCGCGAGGACCGCGGCGAGGCGCTCGGCGAACGCGAACACCTCCCCCTCGTCCTCGGTGTCGAGGTAGACCACCTGGGGGCTGGAACAGGCCTGCTGCTCGTGCAGGCACACGTCGTCCGCGAGGGCGTCGAGCGTGCCGGCGTCCGGCCAGGCGTCGGCCGTCAGGTACGCGAAGGAGATCCGGTGTCCCCACTCCACCAGCCGGCACCCGGCCGGCACGTGCGCCGCGACCCCTTCGACGGCGCCCTCCCCGCCCCAGACGGCGACGGCGTCCGCGGGCGCGCACATCAGGCGCAGCCAGTCCTGCCGGGAGGACGGGAAGCGCAGCACGATCACCCGCGCGGCCAGCGCGCCGGTGGGGTCGAGGGCAGCGAGCTCGGCCATCAGGTGCTGGGTGAAGAGGCCGTCGGCACTGCTGGTCTTGAGGACGTTGACGTTCCCGGCGAGCAGCCCCTCGACGATGCTCAGCGGCGCGACCGTCGCGGCGTTGCCGGGGGCGATGTGCGCTACCAGGCCGACGGGTGCCCACGCCTCGTAGACCGTCTCGCGCGGATCGGCCCGGTCCAGCCGGCCGGGGGTCGCGCTGCCCAGCTCGCGGCGCAGCTTGCGGGTCAGCTCCCGCCGGTCCAGCAGGCCGCCGAGCTCGGCCAGGACGGCCGGGTCCTCCCCGGCGGGCAGCTGAGCGGCGAGCCGGGCGCGCACCGGGTGGGCCGGGTCGCGCAGGGCGCCGGCGAGGGCGTCGCAGGCGGCCAGCACGGTCTCGGTCTCCAGTACCGCGGCCAGTGCGGCCCCGACGGCGGCCGGCAGGGCGGCCAGGCGCCGCCCGGCCTCCTCGTCGCCGATGAAGTCGCCCTGCCAGTAGTGGTGGTGGTGCGCGCTGTCGTCGCCGTGTCCGTGTCCGTGTCCGGCGTGCACCGTGGCGTTCTCGGTCGTGGTCTGCGTCATGGTCACGCCATGCCCTTCATCAGTTCCGCTGCGGCCACCGCGCAGCTGCGGTTGCGGCTCACCCCGGCACGGCCGTGGACGGTGAACCAGGGGGTCTCCAGCTCGCAGCCGCAGGCGTCGCCCGGCCGGAGGGAGGCGAGGTCGCCCATGACCACGCTCTGCGCCGGCACCGAGGTGATGTACGGGGACACGAGGTGCAGGTAGCCCCGCTCCCCGTACGGCAGCGGTTCGAGCGTGCGCGTGGAGCGGATCGTCACCCGGGACCACACGGGGGCGTGCAGCCGGTGGTGGTCGCACTCGATGTACGGGATGCAGTGCTCCACCGACCCGAAGGTGTCCCGGATCCGCTCGCCCGGGATGCCGAGCTGCTCGGTGACACGGGCGTACAGCTCCTCCTTCTCGATGCGCCGGTCGGAGTGCCCCTTCCAGCCGCCGCCGAGGACGACGAGGGAGCCCTCGGGCAGGCGCAGCGGGGGCAGCCCCATGGCCCGCATCCGCTCCAGGGTGAAGAAGAGGAAGGCCGGGAAGCCGAGGATGCGGACCGGGGCGTCCTCCCGCTCGAAGCGGCGCAGCGCGGCGATGCAGCCGAAGGGGTCGAACTCGTGGTCGCCGCCGGTGTTGCGCAGGGCGTACTCGACGCTGCGGGCCGGGGCGAAGTCGCACAGGTAGTTGTCGGTGAAGGCGGTCCCGAGGTTGAGGGAGGGAGCCGGTTCGTAGCTGTAGAGGAGGTAGTTGACGTCCTGGCCAGGGGTGATCCAGCCGTTGCGCTCGAAGATCCGGGCGACCATGCGCTGGGCGGAGCGGATGGTCCAGTGGTCGAAGAACATCTGCGACTTCTGGCCGGTGGTGCCGGAGGAGGTCAGGTGCAGTTCGACGTCCTCGCGCGGGACGGAGAGCACCTCGTGCCGCTTGAAGAAGTTCGCGTGGACGAGCGGCGTCCGGTACGGCGCCGCCGGGGGAGACGCCGGGGGAGTCGCCTCGTACAGGGAGCGGAAGAAGGGGGAGCGCTCGGCGTGCCAGGCGTTGGTCTCCGCCATGGCGGCGGCGAACAGCTCGTCCTCCGCGGGCCCGAAGGCGTACGGGTCGGTCAGGTCGCACAGCTGCTGCACGTGCGGCAGGAGGGCCGGGTCGGGTACGGCGACCGGCGCGAGATGGGGGTTCATGGGGCAACCTCGGGAGTGGTGGGCAGGTGCGTCGACGCCCAGGCCGACAGGTAGCAGTCCAGATAGGGCTGGAGGGGCGGTTCGACGGCGACGCCGCGGAAGTCGATGCGCTCGCCGGAGCGGGACAGGACGGCGTAGTCGTGGAAGCCGTCGCCGTCCGCGCGCATCGCCGGGTAGACGGCCCCGGCGACGAATCCCTCGGCCAGGAACGCCGAGAGGACCTCGTGGTGCGCGAGCGGCACCAGGGCCTCGACGTAGCCGGCGCCCGCGCGGGCCAGGGCCCGGGTGACGGGTTCGAGGCAGGCGGCCGCGGCGGCCGGGTCGGGGTGGGCGGTCAGCAGGGAGCAGTACCCTCCGGCGCGGTTGAGGTACGCGTAGACCTCGAACCGGCCGTCCTCGGGGGTGAGCAGCACGTTCGGGGTGTGCAGCGGGTAGAACCACCCCTCGGCGCCCGGGAACCGCTCGCGGAAGCGGCGTCGTACGAAGGCGGGCGCCTCGATCATCTCCAGCCGGTCGGAGGCGGCCCGCGGCACGCGCTCCGCCGCTGCCGGAACGCCCCGCACCCCGGGGTAGCCGATGCCCAGCGCGGCCTCGGCGGTGCGCAGCAACGGCAGGAGCGGGGCGGGCACTTCGGTGACGGGGATCCGGCGGTCCAGCACCCCGGCGGAGTGACGCGCGTAGAGTGCGAGGCTCTCGCGGCTGCGGAGATCCACCGCGTTGGGCAGGATGCCCAGCGGGCGGAAGCCGTTGCGCGCGACCACCCGCTGCGGGCCGGCGCTGACGGTGCGCACGGTCGCGTACACCGAGTCCAGCCGCCCCGTGTCCAGCATGCCCGCGCACAGGGCCCCGGTCAGGGCGGCGGCCAGACCGCCCGAGCGGTGCTCGGGGTGCACGGCGATGCCCTCCAGGCGGCCGATGCGGCTGCCGGCCTCGCCGTGGATGGCGGCGGACGCGGTCAGGGCCCCAGTGGCGGGGCAGCGGCCGACGAGCCACAGGGAGTACGGGTCCTCGATGAGCCGGGCCATCTCGGCCGGGTCGGTGCCGAGGGCCACGGGGTAGTGCGGTCCGTACACGGCGTAGTAGAGCTGGCGCAGTTCGGCGATGTCCGAGCGGGCGGCGGGGGTGATGAGGGGAGTGGTCACGGTGCTCACCGCCCACCTCCGGCGGGACTGGCCGCGGGGGACTTCAGCAGGGCCAGGGCGCAGGCCGCGGGGACCAGGCCGGCGCCCTGCACCAGGCACAGGGTCCGCGGGGAGAGGAAGTCGCCGGCGAAGCCGAACGCCAGGGACGCCACCGGCAGGGAGGCGCCCAGCACGGCCTGCATCACGGCGAAGAAGCCGGGCTTGTCGGCCGGCGGCACCAGCCGCTGGAACAGGGCCACGAAGCGGACGCTGACGGCCCCGGCGCACCAGCCGGCCACGGCCAGGCAGCCCGCGGCGACCGGCCGGTGCGCGAACAGCCCCGGCAGCGCGAGGGCGAGGGCCATCAGGCCCAGGCACCAGGCGCCGGCGACCGTGGGACGCCCCGGTACGCGGGCGCCGGTGAAGGCGCCGGCCAGCGCGCCGGTGCCCAGGGAGGCCTCCAGCAGGGCCACGGTGCCGCCGCCGCCCGCGAGGACCGAGCGGGTGTAGAGGGGGATGACGACGAACACGGCGGCGGTGAACAGGTTCGCCGCGGTGAAGCAGACCAGGATCCGCCGTACGTACGGGAGTTCCCCGAGGATGCCGCGCAGCGTGCGCCGCCGCCGGGACGGGTCCGGCGCGTCGGCTCCGGCGTCCGGCGCGGCGGTGCGGAAGCGGGCGGCGGTGACGAGGAGGGCGGCGCCGAGGTAGGCGGCCGCACAGCCGGCGGCCAGCCCGGCCACGCCGGCCCGGTCGACGGTCAGGGCGCCGAGCAGCGCCCCGCCGAGGCCGGCCAGGGACTGGGTGGACAGCTCGAAGCCGGTGGCGGTCTCGATGTCGGCGTCGTCGACGAGTTCGGGCACCGAGGTGGTCAGGCAGGGGTCGAAGAACGCCTGGCAGGTCGCCAGGGCGAGACCGGCGGCGTACACGGCGGCGAGCGGCGGGCCGTCGGCGTACGCCCACAGCGCCAGGGCGCCGGAGGAGGTCCCGGCGAGGGCGGCGGCGGTCCGCAGCACCGAGCGGTGCGCGAAGCGGGCGACCGCCGCGGCCACCACGGGCGCCAGTGCCACGGCGGGCAGGGTGCAGGCGGCCATGAACAGCCCGGAGGCGAGCCCCCCGGCGTCCTGCACGGCGTGGGCGACGATCCACCAGGACACGCCGACCTGGAACATCCGTACGGCGGCCTGGGTGAGGACCTGGCCGAGCCACACGGCACCGAAGGCGCGGTTGCGCAGGACCAGCGGAAGGCGCCGCGGGCCGGCCCCGGTCGCGGTCTCCGTCACGGTCGCGGTCTCCGTCACGGTCCCGGTGACGGTCTCCGTCCTGGTCTCCGTCACGGTCCCGGTCGCGGCCCCCGTCTCGGTCACGGTCGCGGTCTCCGTCCCGGTCACGGTCCCGGTCTCCGTCACGGGCTGGGCGGTGGCGGTCATGCGGTCGGCCTCTCGTCGAGGACCCGGACGAGCTTGCCCGAGCGCGGGTTGACGGCGAGGTCGCGGTGGCGCACCCACTCCACGGACAGCGGGTGCACGAACCCGGCGCGCACGCTGTCCGGATACAGCGGCCGGACGTTCTCCAACTCCGCGACGACGGCCCCGGCCAGCTCCTCCCGGCCGTGCCGCTCCCCGGGGGCGGCCGCCAGCCGCAGGACCAGCCCGTCGCGGCCGTCCCAGCGGCGGACGACGAGCTGCATGCCGACCACGTCCCCCGCGGTGTCCGCCGCGGCGACGGCGTCCTGGGCGTCCTGGGTGTAGAGGGAGACGGGGCCCACCCGTACGCCCTCCTCGGCGCGGCCGAGTATCCGGAAGTGGCCGGGCCCGGTGCCGGTCCACTCGGCCCGGTCGCCCGCGGGGTAGCGGATGATCGGCATGAGGCGGCGGAACAGGCTGGTGACGACGACCCGGCCGGGCCGGCCCGGTTCGGTGACGGGCTCGCCGGTGGAGTCGTCGAGGATCTCGACGACCGAGTACGGCGTGAACGCGCGGTGCACCCGGGCGTCGGGGCCGGGCACGGGGCGGCCGAGCAGGCCCGCGTCGACGCTCGCGTACCCGACGGAACGGGCCTCGGCGCCGGGGAACGCGGTGGCCAGCAGGCGCCGCTGGTCGTCGAAGAGCGCCTCGCCGCCGAAGAGGAGCAACTCCACCGAGTCGAGCCGGACACCGGACGACACGACCTGCTCGGCGAGGCGGCACAGCGTGGTCGGCGTCCCGGCCAGGACCTGCGCGGAGAGGTCGCGCAGGGTGGGGATCGTGGACTCCGGCGGCGCGCCGCCGCCGATGGGCAGGCGGACGTTGTCCACGGGCGCGTGGGCGAGCGAGTCGAGGACGAAGAGGAAGCTGGCGTACAGCTCTCCGGCGTAGAAGAGGTCGGCGACGCGGTGTCCCGGGCGCAGACCCGCGTCCACGAGTCCCTGGCCGAAGGCGGTGACGAACGTGCGCCACTCGTCACGCGTGTAGACGGAGAACTTGGGGGACCCGGTGGTGCCGCCGGTCTTGTAGACCGTGGCCTCGCCGAGCGGGCCGGTCAGGACGCGGCTGCCGGGCAGGGTGTTGGCCGCCCAGAACTCCTGCTGGTCGACCACCGGCAGGTCGGTGAGGCGGTCGACGCCGGGCGGCAGGGACGCGTAGAGCTCCTGGTAGAAGGGCGAGTTGTGACGGGCGAAACGTATGAGGTCCGAGAGCTGCTGGGCGGACATGTGCCTTTGCCTAGGTGACGGGAGCGGGAAGGGAGCCACGGCCCACGGCGGGGTGCGGTGGGCGTGGTGGGCGCGGTGGGCGCGAGAACGGGGGACCCCCCGGCGCCCCGTCTCCTCACTGCGCGTCAGAACATGACGCGCAGTCACGATGATGAAACATCAGTGCAGCTGTCACCAAATTGAGCAAGGATTTCCGGCCAGCACGGCCATATCCATAAAAATTTCAAGCAACTGCCGGAACTCAAGCCGCCGCGGCGGCCCGGAACGTGCGCGGGCTCAGACCCCGGTGGCGCTTGAACGCGGCACTGAAGCCGAAGGCGTCGGCGTAGCCGACCGCCCTTCCGATCTGGGCGATGCTGAGGTCGGTGTCGGCCAGGAGCGCCTCGGCCTCGTCCATGCGGCAGGCGGTGAGGTAGGCGAGGGGCGGGCTTCCCATCAGCAGGGTGAACCGCTTGGCGAACAGCGCCCGGGAGACGCCGGCCCGCGTGGCCAGCGACGCCACCGTCCACGCCTCGGCCGGCCGGTCGTGGAAGGCCTGCAGGGCGGGGCCCAGGACCGGGTCGGCGAGGCCCCGGTACCAGCTGGGCGCGTCGGCGCCGGCCCGGTCGAACCAGTTGCGCAACGTGCACACCAGGGCCCAGTCGAGGAGCCGGTCCATCAGCGCCTGCGAACCGGCCGAGAGCTGCGCGGCGTCGGCGGCGGCCGTCTCCAGCCAGGCGCAGACCTCGGCGTCCTCCTTCACCACCAGGACGGGCGGCAGGGCCCGCAGCAGCCGCTCGTGCCGGTGGCCCGAGGCGCGGTAGGCGCCCACGATCAGCGCGGTCGCCTCCTGCGAATCCGCCCCCCAGCGGATGCCGCCGAGTTCCTCGCCGTCGCACTCGGCGCGCGGGCCGAAGCAGGCGATCTCGTACGCGGCCCGGTCGCCGGGGGCGCCGCCGGGACCGTCCGCGAGGTGGAACGGCGCGGAACCGTTCACGATGGCCGTGTCACCCGCGCCGACCGCCCGCTCGGTGCCGTCGGGCAGCAGCAGCGTGCCGCCGCCGCGCAGCACGCTGATCATCGTGAGCGGCGCGCCGTCGGCGAAGCGGATGGTCCAGGGCGCCGTCAGTACGGCGTGGCTGACGACCGAGCCCTCGGCCCGGATGCCATTCAGCAGAGAACTCAGAGGGTCCACGCAGCGCAGCGTAGACGATCTCCTATGTTCCGGAGCGTTTCTCCCATGGATCATCCACATCCCCGCGGCTGTACTGGACGTGTCCGAACGGAACACCCCCGCACCGAAGTTCAGGAGAACACCGTGACGCAGCAGCACGGCGGCGACGCCAGGACGGCCCTCGTGGTCGTCGCCCACCACCGCACCGACTCCCTCACCGCGCACACGGCCCGCCGGGCCGCCGAACGGCTCGAAGCCGCCGGGTACCGCATCGACCTGCTCGACCTGCACGCCGAGGGGTTCGACCCCCGGATGAACGTCTCGGACCAGCCGGACTGGGGCGACAGGGAGAAGGCGTACTCGGAAGAGACGCACGCCCACATGCGGCGCATCCTCGACGCCGACGTCGTCGTCGCCGTCTTCCCGGTGTACTGGCAGCACGTGCCCGCGATCCTCAAGGGCTGGATCGACCGCGTGTGGAACTACGGCTTCGCCTACGGCCGCAGCAAGCCCCGCCTCGCCGGCAAGCGCATGCTGTGGCTGGGCCTGGCCGGCGCCACCTCCGACGACCCCGTGGTGGACGGCATGCGGACCCTCCTCGAAACCAACCTGAGCGAGGGCATCGCCTACTACTGCGGCTTCTCCCGCTCCACCGTCGGCCTGCTCACCGACGCGGAGGAGCGCGCGCAGCGCTTCGACGCCGACGGCACCCTGCTGGTCGGCGAAGCGGTCGCGGGCGCCGAGCGGGAGGCCCAGTACGCCGACCTCGACCGGCGCGCCGGGGAGATCGTGGAACGGTTCGCCGCCGAGGAACTCGTGACGGCCTGAGCCTTCCCGATTCCCGCCGCGGCGCCGATGATGCGGGGCCGGCGTCGGCGCCGGCGGGGCGGGGGTGGTGCTGCGATGGAGTCCGGGCGGGAACCCGTGGATCTCGTGGACGCGGTCCGGCGGGGCGACGCGGAGGCCGTGCGCGCGCTGCTGGAGGCGGGAGCGGATCCGGACGCGCTCACCGGCGACGGCCTGCCCGTCCTGTGCCTGGCGGTCCGCGCCTACGACACCGCCGTCGCGGCCGCGCTGGCCGGCGGCGGCGCGGACCCGCACCGCGCCCTGCCGGACGGTACGACGCCCCTCGCGCGGGCCGTCGCCGGCGGCTCGCCGGCGATGACCAGGGCCCTGCTCGGGCAGCACCCGCCGCGGCTCCCCGGAGCCGGGCGGGAGCGGCTGCTCGCCTCGGCCCGGCACTGGCACCGCCGGGGCGCGGAGGAGGGCCTGCGCGCCGGGACGGCGGAGTACGGCCCCGTGCACGAGCGGTACGTCGCCGACGGCGACGGCGACGACGATGGCAAGGACGGGTACGTGGCCCAGCTGACGCTCGGCGGCCACACGGTCCGTGCCGGGCACGGCGCGGTCCTCACGGAGCTGGAGCGCGCCTTCGGCGTTCCGACGCCCGTGGGCGAACTGGCCGACAGGGCACTGGAGTACGGCGACGACTGGGGCCACGTCGCCTGGCGGTCCGCCGTGTCGGCCGTCGCCGTCCGCCGCGACCCGCAGACGTTCCTGGCGGTCACCGCCCTCCGCCGCGACCCGGACCCGCTCCGCCGCGAGTTCGTCCTCACCGTCTTCGACGCCTACCGGGCGCAGTTCGGCCGGAACATCCGGTCCCGGCAGATCGCCTTCAGCGGGGAGACGGCGGACGTCCTCGCCGCCTGGGCCACGGACGGCGACGCGGAACCCCACCTCCTGGCCTGGGTCCTCTCCTCCCTGGGCAACTTCAGTCACCCGGAACTGGAAGCCGTGGGACTGCGGCACGCAGCCCACCCGAGCCCGGACGTCCGGGCCGAGGTCCCCGACCTCGTCTTCGACTGGGCCGCCTGGCGCGTTCCCTCGGCCGCGGCCATGGACGCCCTGCTGCGCCTCGCCGCGGACGAGGACCCGCGCGTGCGCCGCAGGGCCGGCACCGCACTGACCGTCGGCGACGACGGCAGCGGCGCGTTCACCGACGCCCTCGTCGCCCTGCTCCACGACCCCGACCCGGAAGTCCGCGAAGACGTGGCGTCCGGCCTCACAACCCTCGGCGGCGCCCCCCGCACCCCGGCGGTGACCGCCGCCCTCGCGGCCCTACGGGACGGGACCGCTTCACCCGACGGCTGACGGCCCGGACATCGCGATGAGCTGGACGTCCAGCGCGTCCGCCTGGGCGTCCAGGACGTCCGCGACCGCGCGCAGGGTGGCCCCGTCCAGGGGAAGCGGGGCCGGCCGGTCGTCCGGCCGGGGGGCCTCGTCGGCGCCCGCCTGTAAGGCGAACGCCCGCGCCAGGTCGCGGAGCAGCGCGGTGACGTCCTGTGCCGCCATGTACAGCTGCCCGTCCGTGCCCCGCCGTACGAGGGTCTCCGCGTCCGTGTGCCGCCCGCCCATCCGCCCTCTCCCCACTGAGATCACGCCCCGCGAGGCGGTGTGTTCCCCGTCCGGTCCCATCCTGCTCCTGGCGGCGCCCTCGGCGAAGGGGTTCGGCGGGCGAGTCACACCCTCGGGTCGTCGCGGGCCTACCCGATGGGGACGACGCGTGCCCAGGCGGGCGGGCCCTCGGGGACGTAGTCCGGGTCGTCCTCGTACACGGCGCGGGCGGGGCGCGGGAAGAGGCCGACGACCGTGCGGCAGGGCGGCGGCGCGGACGGCCACGGCGTCTGACCGTCCGTCAGGGCGACGATCACGTCCGGGCGGGACCGGGAGCGCAGCGCCCGGGCGAAGCCGGACCGCAGGTCCGTACCGCCGCCGCCGATCAGTTCGAGGTTCTCGGCACGGCACAGCGGTACGGCGACCCCCGCCGCCGCGTCACAGGAGATCACCGAGACCAGGTCCCGCCGCCCGCCCACCGCCCGGGAGATCGCCGCCACCTCCAGCAGCGCGCTGCCCAGCTCCGCGTCGCTCACCGACCCGGACGTGTCGATGACGACGCACACCCGGGGCGGCATCCGGCGCAGGCTCGGCAGCACGACGCCGGGGACGCCGGCCGAACGCCGGGACGGGCGCCGGTAGCTGTGGTTCTCGCCCGCGCCCGGCGCGCCCGCGGCCGCGCGGACCGCCGCACCGAGCAACTGCCGCCACGGCTGCGGGGGATGGAACGCCTCGTCCGCCCACCGGCGCCACCCCTCCGGAGCCTCCCCGGGCCGGCCGGTGATCGCCTCGGACACGCGGAAGCGCACGGCGTCGCGCTGCTGCCGGCTCAGCGCGTGCGCCCCGTCGGGCCCCAGCTCCCAGGGCCGCGGCTGCCCGTCCGCACCACTGCCGCAGTCCAGCCAGGCCAGCCGCGGGGTGCGGCCCGCCATCGAGAACCTCCGCAGGTACTCCTCCATCAGCAGCCCGTCCGGCAGGTCCAGCATCGACGGCCGAACCGCCCCCGCCGGCATCGGCAGGCCGTCGCCGTAGATGTCGTCGTTGATCTCGAAGTCCGCCGCGACGTTCTGCCGGAGCCGCGGCTCGGGCCCGTGCTCCCGCGCGTACCGCTCGCTCCGCCCGTGATGGTCCCGCAGCAGGTGGGAGACCTCGTGCACCCACACCCCCGCCAGCTGCTCCAGCGGGGTCCGCGCCACGAACAGCGGGGAGACGTAGCAGCGCCAGTACGCGTCCACCGCCATCGTCGGCACCGACCGGTCCTCCACCACGTGCAGGGCGAACAGCGCACTGGCCAGGTACGGCCGGACCGAGACCGCGTACAGGCGGGCGGCCAGCAGCTTCTCCGTGTCCAGCGGCACGACGGGCCCCGGCGGCGGGCCCGGCTCGTCGGCCCGCACCGGCCGCGGCGGCGGGGGCGGGGCCATCGGACGGGGCAGCGGGCGCGCCCGCGCCGGCACCGGGCGCGGCTCCGGCCGCCGCACGGCCCCGGTCACGCGCGCCCGCCCGCCGCGCGCCCGGCGCCGGCGGCCGCCGCGGTCCGGGCCCCCGGGTTCCGGGACACCGAGTCCTCCGCCCGCCGGGCCAGGCCGATCACCGGGGAGAGGCGTTCCACCGCATCCGGCACCTCCCACCCGTCGCGCCGCAGCGCGGCCAGCGCCTTCGCCGGGCCCACCAGCAGATCCGGCGCACCGGTCTCCATCGCCCGGACCAGCACCTTCCAGGCCGCCTCCCAGCGCTCCCGCTCCGGGCGCGCGCCGACGGCGGCCACCACCGCCTCCAGCGTCGCCTGGCGCAGGTCGCCGCGCTCGGGCAGTTCGGCCGCGCCGGGATCGGCCAGCAGCACGTCCGGATCGGGCAGCTCCATCCGGTCCATGTGGGCGAGCAGTTCGAGGCCGGGCCCGTCCCCGACCGCGCCCCGCACCAGCAGCGCCAGCACGTCCCGGGACACGGAGGCGGCCGTGCCGAAGGCGAGCAGCGTCATCGCGGCCTCCCAGCTGCGGGGCGAAGGCCAGGCACCACCGCGCCGGGTCTCGGTGGTGGGCAGCCGGTGGATCAGCGTCGGCCGGGTGTTCAGGAACCCGCACACCGCGCGGCGGGCGAACGCCACCGCGTCCGGCAGGCCGGCCGCGTCCAGCCGGGGCAGCTCCGCGCGGGGCCAGACCCCGCCGAGACCGCGCACCACCACCTCCCGGTCGTGCACCCAGTACAGGTGCACGAACCGGTTCGCCAGCGGCGGGCTCAGCTCCCAGCCGTCCGCGGCCGACGCGCGGGGATTGGCGGCGGCCACGATCCGTACGCCGGGCGGCAGTTGCAGCGCGCCGACCCGCCGCTCCAGGACCACGCGCAGCAGCGCGGCCTGGACGGCGGGGGTGGCGGTGGACAGCTCGTCCAGGAAGAGCAGCCCCCGTCCGGCGCGCACCAGTTCAACGGCCCACTGCGGCGGGGCCATGGGCACCCCGTTGACCGCCGGGTCCTCGCCCAGGACGGGCAGCCCGGAGAAGTCGGTCGGCTCGTGGACGCTCGCGATCACCGTGGTCAGCGGCAGGTCGAGGGAGGCGGCGAGCTGGGTCAGCGCGGCGGTCTTGCCGATGCCGGGCTCGCCCCACAGGAGCACGGGCAGGTCCGCCGCGACGGCGAGGGCCAGCGCCTCCAACTGCTCGTCGGGGCGCGGCTCGGTGGTGGTCGTCCGCAGGAGCGCCAGGAGGTCCTCGGCGAGGCCGAGCTGGGGCCGGTCGTCCGCCGGCGGCACGGGGACGGGGTCGGGCACGGGTGCGGATACGGATACGGATACGGGCGCGGAGAGGAGGGTGCTGGAGGTCATGGGCATCACCTGGATGGTCGGTTTCGTGGATACGGGTACGGGAGACCCGTCGTGGTCAAGGGGCGTACGACGTGCACGGCGCGCACGGCGCGGTACGCGTACGCGGGCGCCCGGCGGGGTGCTGCGAGCTGCGGGGCCCTGCCGCCGGGGGTGTTCAGGCGGGCAAGCCGGTCCGCGGCCGGGTACGGCTCCCGCGCTTGCGGCGCAGATCCCGCGGCAGACGCCGGTCGGGCCGGGGCCGGTGGCCGTCGTCCCAGCCCCCCGCCACGTCCGCGGCGGGGTGCACGGGTACCAGGCCCGAGCGGAAGAGCCCGTGACCCAGGCGGCCGGACACCGCGTCCTCCAGGGCGTCCCGCAGGGGCCCCTCGCGCAGGACCGCGCCGGGGCCGAGCAGCCCCTCGACCACGGCCAGGGCCCCGGTCACGTCCCCGTGGCGGAGCCGCTCGCGGACCGCGGGCAGCGCCTCGGGGCTGTGGTGCACCGCGTCGATCGCCCGCAGGCAGGGCAGCCCCGGCCCGCCCAGCGCCATGAGGAGGGCCTCACGGGCCAGCTCGGCCGGGTCGTGGTCGACGGCCGCGAGCACCCCGTCCCGCAGCGCGATCCGGTGCACCCGCCCCAGGCACTCGACCCGGTGCGGGTCGGCGGCCCCGTGGTCCGGGCCCGCGTCCGGTCCGGGCACGCCGGCCGGCGGCGGGGACGGCGGCAGTGCCGCCGCGACCAGCGGGTGGAGCCGCTCCGCGCGGAACAGCCCGGCGCGCAGGAGTTCCAGGTCCGGGAGGGTCCGCGCCGCGGCCTCCGGCAGCACCGGGAGCTCCGCGATCCGCTGCGGCGACAGCACGTCCCGTACCGGCCGGAGCGCGGGGGCGTGGCTGTCGTCGGGGGCGACGAGTTCGAGCACGGCGCGGCTGCGCGTGCCGAGCCGTACGGTCAGGGCGCCGCGGGAGCGGCCCTCGGCCCGCAGCAGCAGCTCCGCCTCCGCCGCCCAGCGGCCGGCGGCGTCCGCCCCGCACCGCTGCGCCAGTTCGGCACTGCGGGTGCCGTCCCAGAGGTGACGGTGCAGATCGAGCCGGAAGCGCCGGTCGGGGTGGGGGTGCGGATGGTGCCTGGGCGCGTCCGCCCGGGATTCCTCCCAGAGCGCCAGGGACATCCGCTGGCCCGCGTCCGCCCAGGCCGGCGGGGTCCGCACGACGAGGTGCGGCGCCGCGCCGCCCGGGCCGCCGTAACGGGCCAACGACAGGGTGAGCCCGGGCCGGAGCCGCCCGTCGGGGGCGATCCGGGGCATGTGCCAGCGCAGCAGGTCCGGCGCGAGCCGGCGCAGGTCCGCCCGGAGGCGGGTGACGAGTTCGGTGCCGTGGCGGACGCGCACGGCGCGCAGATCGATGTCGACGTCGACACGGGCGACGGCGCAGGCTCCCGCCCAGTCGCCGTTCGCACGGCGGGCGGTCGCGATTTCGATCATGGACGGTGGCACGGCGTACTCACGTACGCGCTGCCACATCAACAGGCGGGCGGGAACCGGTTCCGCGAAGTGAACTGCCATCAGCAGTCACCTTGCGCGGACGATTCCCCCAATCCGAGAAAGGAGGAGTTCTTCATCGGCGGCATCATAGGCACCTCCGGGACGATCTGTCAGCCGCGTATCGCGGAGCCCGGCCTGCGCGGGGGCGCGGGCTACCCGCGGGGCGCGGCCTGACCGCGGATCCGGGCGCCGTGCCGGTCGCAGGGCAGGGCGCGCCCCGGGTGGTCCACGGAGTAGTCCTCGCCGATGTCCTCGGCCGTGGCCGCCATCGCCTCGCTGGTGATCTTGATCGCTCCGGAGAACGGCCTGTCGATGTCCTCGATCAGCAGCAGCGACCCCGTGAACAGCCCCGCCAGCACGAACAGCAGCACGAAGTGCGCCGGCCCGCGCTTGCGCGGCAGCCCGAAGGCGAAGGCGCCGATGGTCGCGGCGAGGGACAGCACCATGAACCAGTACACGACCGCCGGGATCGCCGGACTCGCCTCGGACAGCCGGGCCTGCCGGGCCACGGACCGCTGGTCGTCCGCCTCCACCAGCAGCGCGAAGCTGCTGTCGTCCTTGTGGGCCAGCGCCTTGAAGTGCCGGCGGAAGTCGGTCGACCAGACGGACGCCTCGGGGGCCTTGGTCCCCGAAGCCTCCATCCTGGGCCACTCGTACGTCATGATCGCGCGGGAGTAGCAGACCGCCGCCGCCTGCATCCGCTCGCGCTGGGGCTCGGGCGCGTAGTCCGCCACCTCGTACAGCTGGTCCACCCGGTGGGCCTCCGCGCCCACCGCGTTGCCGGCCTCACCGTACGACTCGGCCGCGACGACGATCACGAACGCGACCAGCAGCACGGCCAGCGTTTCGAGCGGGCTGACCAGATCGCTGACCGACGCCTCGTCGGCGTCCCCGCCCGGCTCCCCGGCCTGCTGACGGCGCCGCAACTGGTTCGCCAGCAGGCCGCCGAGGAGGGCGGCGGCGATCAGTGCGACGGTGATGGCTGTGGACATGGGCGGCCCCGGGTCGGCGGTCGTTCTGTTCCGCGCCCCACCCCACCACAACAGGCCCGCCCCGACCCACCGGGCACGCCGCAGCCCACCCGGACGCGCACAGCGGCTTCTCCACGATCAGGTCGGCGTCCCGGTCGAGGGCGCAGACCGTGCCGAGCACGGTGGCGTGGGCCGCGGTGTGCACGCACACGTCCCACAGGTCCGGGGCCGCACCGAACGCCCCCGCCACGGAGCCGCCGACGGCCGGCCCGACCGCCGCCCCCGGGCCCGTTGCAGCCACCGGCCAGGGCCCCGGGCGTCGTGCCCCCCGGTGGCGGTCTTCAGGCCTCCGGTGTCCCTTCCCCGTCCGGGACCGGACTCACCGCGGCCCACCAGGCGATCAGCCGGTCGGCCATCGCATCGGTCCGGTGGCCGACGGGGTCCAGCTCGAAGTGGTCCTCCAGCTCGTACCAGAGGAACTCACCGATCTCCGCCCGGGTGGTGCCCCGGTGGAGGCGCTGGAACAAGGGGACGAGCATGCAGTCGTACTCGTCCTGAGCGAGGTCGGCGACGCCCATCGGATCCCACTCGTTGAGCAGGTACCGCAGGTTGTCGAAGAGCACGGGCGAGGGGGTCCAGGCGGGCATCGGCCCAGACTGCCACCCAGGGAACACCTGCCGCTGCCGAATATCGCGGTCGGGCAGAACGCCGGGCGGAGCCGGCCCGATGCCCGTTGTCAGTGCCGGGTGGCAGGCTCTGCCCCATGGACAACCCTCTACCTGGAGTGAAGGCTCAGGCTCAGCGGCCGCGGGCGGGGAGCCGTTCCGCCTCGGGCGCCGTGGGCTGCGCGGGCACCCGGTGGAGGGTGGGCCGGGCCGGGGTGCCCGCCCGGATGTCCTCGATCCCGCGGCGGAGTCCGGTGGCCAGCCGCCGCCCCAGCGGGCGTTCGACGAAGCGGTGGACGGCCCAGGCGACCACCAGCATGCCGGCGGTGGTGGCGAAGGCGAGGGGCACGGGTGCGACGCGGTCGCGGAAGTGGTGGATGACCGTCAGCCCCACCATCATGTGGATCAGGTAGAGGGGGTAGGTGACCGCGCCCGCGTGGCGGAGCCAGCGCCACCGGATGCCGTCCAGGGCACCGAGCGCGAGGGCGGCCATCACGGCGAAGCCGATCAGGATGACCACGTGGGCCGGCCAGGACGGCGTCTGCTCGGCGGCTGCCCGGCCGAGGCTGGAGATCATGCGGTCGCGCACGTAGTGCTGCGCGAGGAGGTACTGGACGCCGACAACGGCCCACAGTACGGCGTTCGGCCCGAAGCGGCGCATGAGGTGGAAGGCGATGCCGGCGATGAAGTACGGGGACGAGGACGGTATCGCGAAGAAGGACAGCACCCCGTTGTCGATGGCCGGGGCCACCGCCCCGGCCAGGGTCCAGACCCCGCAGAAGAGCACGCAGTTGCGGTACGTCACCCCGCGCATGACGACGAGCGCGAACAGGGCGTAGAACTTGAGCTCCACGAACAGGGTCCAGTACGCGTCGTCGATGTGCGGGACCCCGAGGCCGCCCTGGAGCATCGACAGGTTCACCACGACATCGGTGAACCGCGCGATCGACCGCACCTCGGGCCAGGCGTACAGCACCAGCGAGGTCAGGACGACGGCCGTCCAGTAGGCGGGGAAGAGCCGCGCCACCCGGGACACCGCGAAGTCGCCCACGCTGCGGCCCCAGGCGCTCATGCAGATGACGAACCCGCTCACGAGGAAGAAGACCTCGACGCCGAGCCAGCCGTAGACGGCGAACCGGCGGGCCACCGGGAAGACGTCGGTGGTCGACCGGCCCCACGCGCTGGCCAGGACCACGTAGTGGTAGAAGAGCACGGCCAGCGCGGCCAGGACCCGTATGCCGTCGAGGACGGCCAAGCGCTGGGGCTCGCCGCCCGGTCCACGCGTTCTCATCCTTCGTCCGCCCCCTCGCCCGCACCGCACTCCGGTTACCGCCACGTAAAGATCAGCGGAACAGTACAGCGTGCACACGTCAGCGGGAGTCCGCTGACGGGACGGCGGCGAGCGGAGCGCCGGGCACGCCCGTCTCGTATGTCGATACGGCCATCTCGGAATGTGGTGCCCCTCGATAGGGTCGATCCATGAAGCGGCCCCGGACACCCCGCAGTTGGCTGATGCTCACCCTGGGCACCGCCGGCCAGACCGCCAGTACGACGGCCCTCTACGGGCTGATGTACCTGCTGCCCGCGTTCCAGCGGGAGCTCGGGCTGTCGCTGGCGGCCGCCGGCTTGCTCGTCGCCTGCCCGATCGCCGGGATCCTGCTCGGCCTGATCGGCTGGGGCGCGGTCGCCGACCTGTACGGGGAGCGGGTGGCGCTGTCCGCCGGGCTGCCGGTCGCCGCCGGGGCGATGGCCGCGGCGGCGGCCGTGCCGGGGGTGTGGGCACTGGGCGCGCTGCTCGTAGTGGCCGGCATCGGCGGGTCCTCCGTCCATTCGGCCTCCGGCCGCCTGGTCATCGGCTGGTTCCCGCCCGGCCGGCGCGGCGTCGCGATGGGGGTGCGGCAGGCCTCGCAGCCGCTCGGCACCGCGCTGGCGGCGGCCGTGCTGCCGCAGGCCGCCCAGCACTTCGGGCTGTCCGCGGCCTTCGGCGTGTGCGCCGCGCTGTGCGGGGTGACGGGCGTGGCCATCGCCCTGTTCGCCGTCGATCCGCCGCGCGTCGGACGGCCGACGGGCGAGCCCGCGCCGTCCCCGTACGGGGAGGACGGCGGCTACCTGTGGCGGCTGCACGCGGTGGCCGCGGTGCTGTGCGTGCCGCAGTTCGTGGTGACCGGCTTCGCCCTGGTCTTCCTCACCGGGGCACGCGGATGGTCCGCCGCCGCTGCCGGTGCGGTGCTGGCCGCCGCCAACCTGTCCGGCGCGGCCGTGCGCCTGCTGGCCGGCTGGTGGTCCGACGCCCTGGGCTCGCGCGTCCGGCCGATGCGGCTGCTGGCCGCGGCCACAGCGGCGGACCTGGTCCTGCTCACGGCCGGCGCCGCCTGGCACTCCCCGGCCGGCACGGCGGCCCTGCTGCTGGCCACCGGCCTGACCGTCAGCACCAACGGCCTGCACAACACGGCGGTCGCCGAGTTCGCGGGCCCCGCCTGGGCGGGCCGCGCGCTGGGGGTGCACGGGATGGGGCAGCACGCCGCGGTGGCCCTGGTCCCGCCCCTGGCCGGGGCCCTGATCACCGAACGGGGATACACCCCGGTCTTTGGAGCGGCGGCGGCCGCCACGGTCCTGGCGCTGGCCCTGCTCCCGCCGTCCGACCGCACCGCCCGCCGGGCCGCCGCATGGACCCCGCCGCCCCCCGACCGCCGCCGTGCGGCAGAATCGGGCCGACTGGACAGCCGACGGTGAGGGGTGGGGCACGTGGGGCTTTTCGGCCGGCGAAGCCGGGGCAAGGGCATACCGGACGATCCGGGGCTGCTGGCCGCGGCTGCGGCGAATCCCGGCGGCAGCGTCGCCGAGATCGACAGGACGTACGTCGACGACCCGAACGGATACGTTCCTCCCGAGGCGATCCGCGGCGCGTGGCTGGTGGACGGCAGCGGCAAGCTGACGGGGGAGTACCAGGAGAACCCGCGTCACGGGGTCCCGCAGGACGACTTCGGCAAACTGACCGACCCCGACCACTGGCTCGGCTGGATGGGCGACGACCCCGCGGCCGCCGTCCGCACCGGCATTGAGGAGTCCTTGACCGCCCAGGTGGCGGACGCGGTGGTCGAGTGGGTCAAGATCCTCGAAACGCCCCGCTTCCTCACGGCCGGGCGCCGCTCCGAGGACGGACAGACCCTGCTGGTCACCCGCGCGGCCATCGCCGTACCGTTCGCGCTGTCCGTGCGCGCGACGCAGCACGGGCGCTCCGTCCTCCTCGGCGTCTTCTCCTGGGCGGCGGTGAACCTGGCACCGCCCGAGCCCCGCAGGGACCGGCACTGGTTCGACCGGAACGTCGGCCTGGACTGGGCCGAGGAACGGCTCAAGGAGCGGATCTACGCACGGGACACCGGGGCCGGCGGCTCCGCCGGACGGTAGGGCGGCCTGACGAGCCTCGCAGCGATGCGAATCCTGTGGCGACGCCTGCGTCCCGTCCCTACAGTCGCCACATGGCCACGGAGAACGAGAATCCAAGTCAGCCCGACATCACCGTGATGCTCAAGGACCAGACCAGTGCCTGCAAGGCAGCACGCGACGCCATCGCCGCCAACGGTGAGGTGATGCTCTACGACGGACAGCCGCCGGTGTGGATGGTCCTCGGCATCGCTGCGACGAGGCTGAGGCGGTCGTTGAGGATCGGCCTGACGACCCTCGGCCTCGATGAGACCGTTGAGATCCTCAGAGCTCGGCACAGCGACGATCGACTCCGTACCGGCAACATCATCGCCGCAGACCGGTCCTGGTTCTTCACCCTGTACTTCAACGCCACCGGGACCGAGCTCCTGGCCTGCAGCGGTCTGAAGCGCGAGGGACTCACGCAGGCAGGTGGTCAGGAACTCCAGCTGTAGAGGCCTCAGCCCCGGCTCACCGCAACGACCATGAGCCGGGCGACGCCGTTCGCGGCCCACCCCCGGCCCCCGGCCCGGCTGGAGCGCTGCCGCGCGCATGCGGCTGCCGGCACCGGGAAACAGGACCGATCCCTACAGGCGGTGCAGCCGGACCTCGCTGAGCCGCCCGTCCGCGGCCCGGGCCGTCATGTACGTGCAGTACGGCTGGCGGCGCCGGTCGGTCGGGGAGCCCGGGTTCAGCAGCCGCAGCCGGCCCTCCGCCGTCGTGTCCCACGGGATGTGGCTGTGGCCGAAGACCAGCACGTCCACGTCCGGGAACCGCGCGGCGCAGCGCTGCTCGCGCCCCTTGGCCGGGCCCGTCTCGTGCACCACGGCGAACCGCAGCCCGCCGAGTTCCGCGTACGCGACCTCGGGCAGCCGGGCCCGCAGCAGCGGCCCGTCGTTGTTCCCGTACACGGCGACCAGCCGGCGCGCCCGCTGTTGGAGCAGGTCGAGCGTGGCCGTGTCGGTCCAGTCCCCGGCGTGGATGACGGCGTCCGCGCGCGGGACGCGTTCCAGCAGCTCCGCCGGCAGCACCCCGGCCCGCGCGGGAACGTGCGTGTCCGACACCAGCAGCAGCTCCACGGCCCCACGCTAGCGCGGGGCTTCGGCGTGTTCCCTGATCGCCGCCTCCACCAGGGCCCGTGCCGCCCAGGTGATGGCCTCCTCCTCGGCCTGCGGGTCGAGGCCGCGGACGTCGCGCAGGACGATCTGGGCTTCCCAGCCGACCACGATGGCCAGCGCCGAGATCAGCCGCTGGTACGCCTCCTCGCTCAGGGTGCCGCGGAGGGATTCGCAGGCCTGCTCCAGCCATTCGATCCGGCGCTGGGTGCGGCGCGGGGCCGGGGCGGCGCCCGGAGTGGCGGCCTGCGCGGCGGCCGGCTCCGGGGCCTCGGAGACCGGTTGGTCGACGGTCAGGCGGATCAGCCGCCGCCCGAGGGGGAGCGACTGCGGTGAGTACTTCAACAGCGTCCTTATGAGGGCGTCCACCCGGGCCGCGGGGTCGCCCGCGATGGCGGGATCGGTCAGCGCCTGCTCGACGGGGGGCTCGTTGAGCGCGCCGAGGGTCGCGTCGATCAGCAGGTGGTCGAGGCTCGGGAAGTACGCGTAGACCGTGCGCCGCGATACGTCGGCGGCGGCCGCGATCTCGTCGATGGACGGCGTCGCCCCGTCGGCGCTCAGCCGGGCCGCCGCCTCGACGATCGCCTTGCGGGTGCGGCGGCGCTGCGCTTCCCGGCCGCCGCGGCGGGCCGGTTCGTCACTGGTCATCGTGATCGTGTCGCTCCCGGGTCAAGTCGAGCCGATTCAGGTCCGGTTCGGGTCGGCGGGGGCTTGACGCCCCCTCAGGCCATAAGTATATCTTCATGCAGTCGCTGCACAGAAGTGCAGTGAGCGCATGAAGGTGCAGCAACAGTCGAAGCGGAGGGCACACCATGAACGAGAACACCGAAGTGGTCGTGATCGGCGGCGGGTACGCGGGCGTCATGGCGGCCAACCGCCTCACGCAGCGCCCCGACGTGACGGTGACGCTGGTCAACCCGCGCCCGGACTTCGTCCACCGGATCCGCCTCCACCAGCTGGTGGGCGGGACGGACGGCGCGGTCGTCGACTACCGGGACGTCCTGGCCGAGGGCGTACGGCTGGTGGTCGACACCGTCACCCGCATCGACGCGGCCGGGCGCGGCCTGGAACTGGCGTCGGGCGGCACGCTCGGCTACGACTACCTGGTCTACGCGGTCGGCAGCGGGAGCGCCGACCCGAGCGTGCCCGGGGCGGCCGAGCACGCGTACCCGATCGGCACCTTCGAGGAGGCCCGGCGGCTGCGTCCGGTCCTGGACGCGGCTCCCGCGACGGCCCCGGTGACGGTGGTGGGAGCCGGGCCGACGGGCATCGAGACCGCCGCCGAGCTCGCGGAGGCGGGTCGCGCCGTGACGCTGGTCTGCGGCGGGGTGCTCGGCCCGTACCTGCACCCCCGCGGCCGCCGCTCGGTCGCCAAGCGGCTGGCCAGACTCGGGGTGACGGTCCTCGACGGCCCCGACACCAAGGTGACCGCCGTGACCCCTGACGCCGTACGGCTCAGCGGGGGCCGCGAGCTGCCGAGCGCGGTGACGATCTGGACCGCCGGCTTCGGCGTACCGGACCTGGCCGTGCGGAGCGGGCTGAGCACGGACGCGCTGGGCCGCCTGCTCACGGACGAGACGCTGACCAGCGTCGACGACGACCGCGTCTTCGCGGCGGGGGACTCGGCGGCGCCGTCGGGCCTGCCGCTGCGGATGAGCTGCCAGGCGGCGATGCCGATGGGTGCGCGGGTCGCCGACACGGTGCTCAGCGTGATCGGGGGCGAGCGGCCCGAGACCCTCAACCAGTCGTTCGCCGCCCAGTGCATCAGCCTGGGCCGGGGCGACGGCATCTTCCAGTTCGCCAGCCGGTCCGACGTCGCCGTGTGGTTCAAGATCGACGGCCGCCTCGGCGCGAAGCTCAAGGAGCTCGTGTGCACGAGCGTCGTCAAGCACCTGGCCGACGAGGCGGGCAAGCCCGGCGCGTACCGCCTCCACCGCGGCTCGGGAGGCCCCGCGCGCCGGCAGCAGCTGGAGCAGGCCGGGCGCGCCGAGGCGCCGGCTCCTGCCGGCCGGGTCGCCTGACGGGCAGGACGCGGGTCTACCAGGCGAGCGGCTTCCCGTCCCGGAAGAAGCCGCCGGTGGGCCCGGAGTCGGGGAGGGTGGCGGCCCAGACGACGCCGGCGGCGCCCTCCGCCACGGGTCCGCCGCCCGGCCCGCCCATGTCCGTCGCGATCCAGCCCGGGCACACGGCGTTGACGAGGATCCCCTCGGCGCGCACCTCGTCGGCGAGCTTGCGGGTCAGGGCGTTGAGGGCGGCCTTCGAGACCCCGTAGGCGGGGGTCCCGCCCGACATGGCCTCCAGGGATCCGGACTCGCTGGAGACGTTCACCAGACGGGGGTGGGGCGAGCGGCGCAGCAGCGGCAGGAACGCCTGCGCCGTCCGCCACGGGCCGAAGAGGTTGGTCCGCAGCGTGTGCTCGACCTCGTCGAGGTCGACGGAGACGGCGCGCCGGGAGGTGTCGTAGTTGACGGCCGCGTTGTTGACGAGCACGTCGAGGCGCCCGAACTCCGCCTCCACGTCGCGGGCGAGGGCGCGGACGTCCCCGTCCTCGGTCACGTCCAGCCGGCGCGGCAGCAGCGTGCCGGACACGCCGGGGGCCAGGCCGGCGGCGGCCCGCTCGGCGTCCTCCGGGCGGCGGGCGCACAGCAGTACGGTGTGGCCCAGCGCGGCCAGCCGGCGCGCGGTCTCCAGGCCGATGCCGCGGTTGGCGCCGGTGACCAGGGATACCGGCGTGATGGTGCTCATGACTCCTCCTCGGTGCGGACGACGTGATCCGCTCAGTCCGTCAGTCCGTCAGTCCGTCAGTCAGCAGGCTGGCACGCTATGCCGTGGAGCCGGACCTGCGGATCGGACCCGGGTCGCAGCCGGTCTGCGGCCATGGTCGTAGTCCTGCCCCGGGAGGCTCACCGGCTCAGCGGCCCGCGCCGCCCCCGCTCCATGCCTCCGGGCTGCGGTAGTGATTGCGGTGCCCGGCGGCGAGCACCCGCCGCAGCGAGGCCCGGTGCTCGGTGCCGGCGGGGAGGTCCAGCCGGTCCAACAGGGCGAGCGCGGGCTCCGGTTCGAGCTGCCCGTACACGTCGTGGTAGCTCGCCAGCACGGCCCTGAAGACGGCCGGGTGCAGCTCGGGCACCCGGGCCGCCGCCCCGTAGGTGGCGGCCTTGGCCTCCCACGGCACCGGGCCCGACACCTTCAGGACCCGGCGCGCCCGGCGCAGCAACGGCTCCGGGGCGCCGGGCCGCAGCAGGTCGCGGTCGTTGCCGAGCACCTCGGCGAAGGCCTCCGCGGAGGTCTGCCAGACCTCGAACCAGTCGAACCAGAGCGAGTCGGCGATCGCCGGGTACTCCCGGACGGCTTCGAGTCTGCTGCGGTAGCCGCCCCAGAGGAGCCCCGCCGGCAGCGGCCCCTCGGGCCCGAGATGGGCCGAGTGGATCTGCCAGGTCACCAGGGGGTGACCGCCGAGCAGGTCCATCAGCCCGAGCGCCACCCGCAACCGGCCCGCCAGATCGAGCGCTTCGTCGGTGAAGGCCATCGAACCGAGCCCGTTGCACAGGTCCTCCCCGGTGAGGGTCTGTACCGGCGGGTCCGCGTCGTACCAGGCGTCGGGGCCGGTCTGCGTGATGCCGTCCTCGGCCAGCCAGCGCCGGGCGACCTCCCCGTCCGGTACGCGGGCCAGGAAGGCGGTGACCGCCCCGGTGAACTCCTCTGGGGCGGCGGCGTGCACCAGGTGGCCGACCGGGATCGTCGTGAGCCGGGCGTCCGGGATCCGGCGGGCGAGCTCGGCGAGCGCCTCCTGCGGGACGTGGCTGTCCGGCCCGCCCGCCACCACCAGCGTCGGGGCCGTGATCCGGGAGAGGCCCTCCAGCCAGGACGGGTCGGGGCGGTCCAGCTGGGCCCGGACCGCGAGCACCATCGCCCAGTCGAAGGCCGGCTCCCCCTCGGGCCGCACCGGGGTGCGCGGCTCGCGGGGGAAGGGCGGCGGGGCGTCCTCCAGCACCAGCCGGACCACCCGCCACGGGCTGTGCTGCGCCACCAGGAACGCGACCGCGCCGCCCATCGAGTGCCCGACGAGGTCCACCCGGTCCAGGCCGACGGCGTCCAGGAAACCCAGCACGTCGTCCCGCATCAGCTCCAGCGAGTACGGCCCGGCCCACTCGCTGCGGCCATGGCCCCGCAGGTCCAGGGCGTACACCCGGCGCTCCCGCGCGAGCACGTCCCGTACGGCGGCCCAGTCGTCCGCGGTCTCGCCCAGCGCCGGCAACAGGAGCAGCGGGTCACCGCCGGAAGGCCCGGCCACCTGGTACGCCAGCCGGACGCCGTTCACCGTGAGGGTGTGGTGCTCTGTCATCCGGCCGACACTACCCGGGGGCCGCCGCGCCACGTAGTGCGCCGTATGCCGGGCCTGGATTCCCGGCGGGCCGGAGTGTTGGATGACGGCAAGGTAAGCGGTAACCGGTAACCGGTAACCGGTAACCGGTAAGCGGTTCGAACGGGAGAGGTCTCAGCGTTGGCGGTCGTATTCAGGTGCCGGTCGTGCACAGCCCCCTTGTCGAACCCGCTGGAGCAGCGCACGTGGACGCCGCGGCCGTCGGTGAGCGGCCGGGAGCACTACACGTACGGCCCGTCGACCGTGCCGGTCGGCTCCTTCTCCGGCGACCCGGATCCGTACCGCCCCGCGGGCTCGGTCGCCACCTGGGTCATCAACCCGCTGGACGGAGTGCTGCTGCGGCCCCACCTGGACCCGTCCCGGCTCTACGGGTGCTGCCGGCGGGACGGGCTGGGCGGACCGAACCTGCTCTGCGCCCGCTGCGGCAGCGAGGTCGGCGTCGAGATCTCCGACTGCTGGACCGAGTACGACATCCGGCTGCTGAGCACAGCGGTGTCGCAGAGCCCTCAGGACTGACGCCGACGACGATTCCCGGCAGGGCCACCAGGGAGTGGTGACCCGCTGCCACGCCCCGTTGTCGGTGGCTGATGCGATGATCGGCGCCCCGCACCCAGGACGAGGAGGCCGGCATGGGGACTTGGGACGTCGGCCCGTTCGACAACGACGAGGCCGCCGACTTCGCCCACGCCTTGGACGGGACAGCCCCGGACGAACGGGAGGAGCTCGTGCGGGCGGCCCTCGACCGTGCAGTCCGGGTCCTGGACTGCCTCGAAAGCCACCACGGCCAAGAAGCCGTCGGGGCCGCCGCCCTCGTCGCGGCGCAGTACCCGGGCGGCGAACGCATCAGCATGAACTACGGGCCTGAAGAAGCGCTGCCGCCCTTCGCCGCGGCCCTTCAGCCGCTGGCCGTCGAAGCGCTCGACCGCGTCCTCGCCGAGGACTCCGAGCTCGCCGAACTCTGGCGCGACGCACCCGACGGCAGGAAGTGGCGGCAGGGCATCGTCCTCCTCCGCACCGTCCTCGCACCCGACTCGGTCCCCCAGAAGGAAACCCTCTTCGACCTCTGACCGGCCCCCCGGAGCGACCGGCTCACGAAACCGGTGTAACGCGGACCGCCGGATCCCCGTCCTCCTGCCCTGGAAGGGTCAGCGTCCTCGCCGCCCGGCGGGGCCCTCGCCACCGAACCCCGAGCTCCCCAGGCTCCGGACAAGCCCGCCCTCGTCGGCGATGTGCAGGCCGGGCGGGCCCGCGCCATCAGGGCGCGGTCCGACCGGAACCCGTCCGTCCCGAGGCGTCCGCATCGACGGCGCCCTGCGCCGCACCGGCACCGAAGGGGTTGTCGATGACGTACCGCCACCGGCCGTCCGGCCCCCGCCGGGCCACGTCGGTGGCCGTGCCCGCCACGTGCACGGCCGCGCCGTGGCGGCCGGTGCCGTCGATGACCCAGTCCACGACGAGGAGCGCCAGGTCCCCGTTGCGGTACACGTGCCGCGGGCGGACCGATATGGGAACCCCCAGGTCCTGCAGGCGGCCGTTGGCGGCGAGCAGCTCCGCGCCCGTCACCGGCGCGCCGGGCCGCGCGACCAGCACCGCCCCGTCCTCGTACACCTCCGCGAGCGCGGCGGCGTCGCCGCTGTTGAACCGTTCGGCGAACACCGCGGGCACTTCTTCGGGCCGTTCGGCCAGTTCTCGCATGATCGGGGGACGTCCTTCCGCTGGAGGGAGAATGGCTGCTCCACACGCTAGGAGGCGATCTCGTGACTCACCGAACGGTTGGTCACCCGGCAGGACTGCCCGACGAGCCGCACGCGCACGTCGGGGCGCCCACCCCCGCCTGCCCGGTGGAGATCGCGCTGGCGGCCCTCCACGGCCGCTGGACGACGCTGGTGGTCCGCGAGCTGCTGCGCGGCGACCGCTCCTACAGCGAGCTGCGCGCTGCCCTGCCCACCCTGTCCGACAAGGTGCTGTCGGACCGGCTGGCACAGCTCGGCGAGGCCGGAGTCGTCGAACGCGACCGCCGCCCGGGCTGGCCGCCGCGCGTGCGCTACGCGCTCACCCCGCGCGGGCACCGGCTCGGCCCGGTCCTCCAGGCCCTGTGGGACTGGGGAGCGGCGGAGACCGGCCCCGGGCCGGCGGGGGAGGAGGACCGGCCCCGGCCGTCCGCCCGGGCGGGCCACCCCGCCCCGTTGCGGTAGCCGCCGGCCGTCATCCCGTTCCGAAGACCTCCGGGGCGGCGCCCCGGCCGGCGGTGGTGCCGGCGGTGGTGCCGGTGGTCCACCAGACGCCGAGCCGCTGCCGGACCACGAGCCAGCCGCGCCGCGGGTCCCGGCGGAACTCCCAGTCATAGGGCCCGCCCATGGAAGAGGGGGCGGCGGCCGCACCGGGGGCGGTGACGGCCACGAACCACATGTAGCCGCTGCCGACGGCCCGGGAACCGGTCCCGGTCACCTCGACGTGCAGGTTGAGGATGTGGTGCTGCATGCTCTCGAAGGACGCCTCGGCCTCCTCCACCCGCGCCCGGATCGCCTCCCTCCCCCGGACCGGCCCCCACGGGCCGAAGTCCAGCTCGGCGTCCTCGGCCCAGCAGGCGGCCCAGGTGGCCCAGTCCTTGCGGTCCAGGGCCCGCCACCCGCGCAGCAGCAGGCTGCGGAGCGCCTTCTCGTCCTCCAGCACCCGCAAGCGGCGCGACAGGTCCTCGTACGTCATGCCCGGGTCACTGCGCACTGGCGGCGGGACGGATCACGAGTTCGTTCACGTCGACACCCGCCGGCTGGGAGACGGCGTACGCGATCGCGTCGGCGACGGCCGCGGCCGGCAGGGCCACGGCCCGGTAGGCCTTCATCGCCTCCCGGGCCGTCGGGTCGCCGATGGAGTCGGCGAGTTCGGACTCGGTCACCCCGGGGGAGACGAGGGTGACCCGGATGCGGCCGTCCCCGCATTCCTGGCGCAGCCCCTCGGAGATCGCGCGGACGGCGAACTTGCTCGCGCAGTAGACGGCCGCCGTCGGCGAGACCTCGTAGGCCCCGACGGAGGCGATGTTCACCAGGTGGCCGCCGCCCTGGGCGCGCATCACCGGCAGCGCGGCCGCGATCCCGTGCAGCACTCCGCGGACGTTGACGTCGAGGATCCGGTCCCACTCCTCGACCCGGAGCGCGGCCAGGGGCGAGAGCGGCATCACCCCCGCGTTGTTGACCATCACGTCCAGCCGGCCGAAGCGCTCGCGGGCAGCCGCCACGAAGCCGTGCACGTCCGCCGCGCCGGTGACGTCCAGGGAGCGGAAGGCCGCGCTCCCGCCCTGCGCGGTGATCTCGCGGACCAGCGCGCCGAGCCGGTCGGTCCGCCTGGCACCGAGGAACACGTGATGGCCGTCGGCCGCGAGGCGACGGGCGGTCGCCTCACCGATCCCGCTGCTCGCACCGGTGATCGCGACGACCTTGGCTGTCTCTGTCATGTGCTGTCTCCTTCTCGACGACGGGGCGTGGCCGGCCCGGACCGGGCCGGCGTCACCGAGTCTGGGCAGCCGGCAGCCCGCCTGCCAGGACGGGTGTTGCCTGGGTACACCGCACCCAGGCAACCCCCGTCCCGACCGCCTAACCTGACCGCATGCCCGACAACCAGCTGGGAGAGTTCCTGCGCGCCCGCCGCGCGGCGCTGAGCCCCGAAGCCGCCGCCCTGCCCAGCCACGGCAGGCGCCGGGTCAGCGGGCTGCGCCGCGAAGAGGTCGCCTTCCTGGCCCGCATGAGCGCCGACTACTACACCCGGCTCGAACAGGGACGTGAACGCCGCCCCTCCCCCCAGCTCCTCGACGCCCTCGCCCGCGCCCTCCGCCTGGAACCCGACGCCCGCACCCACCTGCACCAGCTGGCCGGAACCACCCTGCCCGGACCGCCCGCCCCCGTGGACCGCCGGCAGATCAGCCCCTTCCTGCGCCAGATGCTCGACGGCTACACCGCCGCCCCCGCACTGGTGATCAACGGGACCCTGGACGTCCTGGCCGCCAACGCCCTGGCCCAGGCCCTCTACGCACCCTTCACACCGGCCGACAACCTGGCCCGCATGGTCTTCCTCGATCCCGCGGCACAGCACTTCCACACCCGGTGGGCCGACACGGCGGAGGCCGTCGCGGCCCACCTCCGCCACACGGCGGGCCTGGCCCCCGACAGCGAACCCCTGCGCCACCTCGTCCGCGAACTCACCGCCCGGAGCCCGCACTTCGCGCACCTGTGGACCACCCACACCGTCCGGGGCAAGACGTCCGCCACCAAGCACTTCCACCACCCCGAGGCGGGCCCCCTCACCTTCGCCTACCAGGCCTTCGACGTGTGCGCCTCCCCCGGCCTGCAACTCGTCGTCTACCAGCCCGCCCCCGCCACCTCCACCACCCGGGGCCTCGCCCTCCTCACCGCCCGGCACCACTCCACGACGGGGTGACGTGCCGACAGGAAAGGACCGGTCAGGTCCGGTCAGGTCAGGTCAGGCGGGCGTGTCCAAGCCGCTGAGGAGCTGGGCGACATCCAGCCCTGTGGTGAGGTACTCCTCGAAGATCCGGTTGTTCAGGGCCATGGGGGACCGTCTCCTCCGGATGGCCTCGACAGCTGTCGTCGTCTCCCAGCCCAGCTCGACGAGGGCTTGGGCCACGACGAGGCCGGAGCGGTTGTAGCCGGAGTGGCACCGGACCAGGACGGTGCGCCCGGCGCGGACCGCCCGGGCGGCGGTCCGGGCGAGCTGCTGGACGGTGTGGATCTGCCCGGCCGTCAGCGGGGCGTCGGGCATCTCGGCGAGCAAGTGCTCGACACCTGGGCCGGGTCCGTGACCGGGACGGCTGAACAAGCTGATGACCAGCCCGAACTCGGCGCCGACGACCGCGGCGTGACCGTTGCCCAGGGCATCGGTCCAGTGGTGACCGCCCATCCACAGTCCTGCTGTGATCTCGTTCCAGGGGGCATCGGGATCGGGCACCCCCCGGTCCTTCTGGCGTGTCTTCAACGTGACTCCCCTCCCGACGGGGCGGGCGAGGAGGCCGGCCCCCGGCCCGTGTTCCCCGGCCCGAGACGGTCATCGAACGCGACCGGGAGCCAGGGCACAAGCACGAGTTCAGGCCTTCAGCAGCCTGTCGCGCACCGGAATCCACCCCAGCAGCTCGGCCGCCCGGTCGCTCCTATGAACTCCCGCCGCCCGCGGACGAGGTTGTCGAGGAATCACGGGGGTGATGCCCGCGTCCAGGCATGCCGAGGCGACGGTGCTGCCGATGTCAGCCGCAGTCGTCGGTGGGCAGGCCCCAGGCGGTCAGGGGAGTCCCGTCCGCCGTGCTGATCGCGAGGATGTCGCAGCCCATGCGGTGGACGGCGGCGGTCAGGTCCCGCCGGGCCCGCTCGTGGTCGTGGGGCGGGTAGGCGACGCGGATCTGGTGGGGGCCGGCCATGTCGTAGGTCAGCTGCCAGTCGCCGTCGACGGTCGCGAAGTGGTCCTGCCCCGACCGGCCGTCCTCCGCCCGCCAGGTTCCGCGGTCGACGGTGGGGGCCAGGGCGTCGCGGAGGATGCGCAGGCGTTCGACGTGGGGGAGGGGGCCTTCGGACAGGCGCAGGCACCGGTTGGTGCGGGGGTGGTAGGTGGTGAACCAGGGTGCGAGGTCCGGCTCCATGCCGCCCAGGAGGTGGGATCGGAGCCGCGCGCCGCTCCAGCCTTCGAGGAACCCGGACGCGCTCTCGGGGATGGTCTCGTAGTCGCCGTCCCGGCTCCAGATCACGACGGGCCAGCTGCGCGGATCGCCGGCGGTCGGCCAGCACAGCCGGTCCGCGTCCATCGTCGTGCCCCAGACGAGGAGACCTCCCGGTTCGGGGTGCAGCGGGTAGGGGTAGCGCTCCTGCCCGTCCCATCGGGGAGGGGCCGACGGGTCTCCGCTCTGCCACTCCAGGCCGTTGTACGGGCTGTCGCCGAAGGGCGTGCGCAGGTAGAGGAAGTCGCAGAACTCCCCCCACCCGTACGTCCCGACGAGGGCCTTGTAGTCCCCCGGCAGCCGTACGCCGAGTTCCCGTTCGACGGCCGACCAGTCCCCGCGGGCGTCGAGGGGCTCGGGCGGCGGGGGTATGAGTCGTGTCAGAGAGTCCACACCGGATGGTACGGGTGAGGGTTGATCTCAAGTGCGGTTGAGGTTCCATGATGATCGGCATGGAGACGACAGCGATGGACCAGCAGACGCGCGCGGCCGAGATCGAGGCGATCAGGGAGGTGATCGCCAGACTCGAGCATTCGCAGCAGAACGAGCTGCCCGAGGAGTTCGTCGGCCTGTTCCGGGCCGACGCGATCTGGACGACGGGCCACGGCAAGCGCCTGACCGGTCGCGACGAGATCTCGTCCTTCACCCATCAGGTGCTGCCGGGCGCCATGACGGACGCGACCGCGACCTACGACGTGGTGGACGTGCTGTTCATCCGCCCCGACGTCGCCGCAGTCAAGGCGCACGCGCAGTACCTCACGCTGGGAGGGGAGCCGATCGGGAACGCGGGCACCCCCCTCTACGTGATGGCGAAGGAGGACGGGCAGTGGCTCCTGGTGGCCTGCCAGAACACGGAGGTGCTCGACCGGTGACGTGAGTGAGCCGGGCGAGCCGCGGGCCGAGCCCGGGCCGCCGACCGGCGGTGGGGGTTCGGGGCCGCGTCCGGTCAGGTCGGGCCGAGTCCGGCGGCCCGGAGCAGGGAGTCGCGTTCTTCCTGGAGCAGCGGCTCGCCCTCCGGGAGTCGATCGTCGGCCAGCAGCCGGCGCACCCATGCCGCGTCGGCCTCGAACGCCGTTCGGCACAGGGCCCGCTCAGGGTGTTCTTCCTCATGACCGTTCATGGCCAGATCCCGCGGATCGCCGGGGTCGACCGGCTCCGAGAGCGCCGCGGCCACCAGTACGAGGTCGAAGTGCCTGCCTCGACGGGGCACTTCGGGGTCGGCCGCCAGGCGGAGCACGTACGGCAGGATCGCCGGCATCGCGGCGCTGATGCGCATCGGTCCGGCCATCACCAGCAGGCCCAGCACCCGTCCGGCGGCCTCGGCGGCGTCGCGGTCGACGAGGCCGTACAACAGCGCCGGGACCCCGTCCGTACAACCGGGCAGCTCCGACCAGACGACCTCCTCGCAGCCCGCCAGTGCGGGATGCGGGGAAGGATCCGCCGCCAGGCGCGGATGCGCGGCCACCAGCTCCGCGATCGCGGCCGCCGCCGCCCGGCTCACCGTGCACACACCACAGCCTCCGTCCGCTGCCGCACCCGCAGCCGCGCGACCTCGCGCTCGGGCGCTCCTTCTGCGTGATCATGCCATGTTCCCCGGTCAGGTCCGGGACGTGTGCCGCTTCGCGGTGGTGCGAGGATGCGGGGATGCGCGAGGTCCATGAGCTGGTCGACGTCGATGATCCGGCCTGGCCGGTCCTCCTTGAGGAGCTGTCCGGTAGCGGCGTTCCCGTCGAGGTGCTGCCCGGTGATGCCGAGGCGGGCCGGGCGGGCCTGCGGCAGCTGCAGGTCTCCGCCCGGTCGAACCTGGGCGGGATCGTGCTGAACTGCGGCGGTCTGCTCGTGGACGGCGGATGGCTGCGGATCTTCGGAAGTCCGGGCGTCTCCGACGCCGAGGGGCTGCCCGGCCTGGCCGAGGTCAACGCGATGCCCTCGGTCTTCGACCCCGCATGGCGGCCGGGGGCGGGCCTGGTGGTCGCACACGATGTGCTGGGCGGAGTCTTCGCCCTCAACGGCGGCGATCCCGGTGCGGCCGGCCGGCCCGGCGAGCCGGGCGAGGTCGTCTACTTCGCTCCCGAAGCCCCCGGCTGGGAGGCCCTGGGTGCCGGCCACTCGGCCTGGCTGTCCTGGATCCTCGCCGGGGGACTGGAGGAGTTCTACGGGGACCTGCGGTGGGACGGCTGGCGCGGTGAGGTTTCCGCGCTGAACGGGCGGCAGGGGCTGTCGTTCTTTCCGCCGCTGTGGTCGGCGGAGGCCCGCCAGGACCTGCCGGCGACCAGCCGTCGTGCGGTGCCCATGGCGGAACTCCTGGGCCTCGGCCGCGACTCGTGCCTCCGGTTCCACGGCGCCGACCCGGGTTTCCTCGGCGCCGTATGAAGGCGAGGAGGTGCCGCGTACGTCTAAAGGCCGGCACGGGCGAGGAGGTCTTCCGCCTGTTCTCGCGTGAGCCTGGGCGGAGCCGCCGCAGGGGGAGGGCACGGGTGGGTGTTCCGACGGAAGGACAGCAGCCAGTCGGCAACGGGGTTGTCGGTCGTCAGGGTGGCCACGATGCTGTCGCGCAGCGTCTCGGGCGTGTCCGCGCGGGCCGCGATCTCGTTCCGGACGAAGAGGTCCCGGTCACCCGCGAGCAGGTCTCGCAGCTCGGCGGAGAGGTCCGGATGGGCGGCCACAGCCCCGCGCACCGCGGCATCCGGGTCGGCTGCCAGCTCCGCGGACGGGCCGGCGTACCTGACGGCGGCGGCACGGGTCTGCGGATCGGCGAGGAGGGCGGGCAGGAGGTCCGCGGGCGGTGAGTACACCGAAGCGGCACCCGAGCGGATCTGCGGATCAGGGTCCGTGAGCAGGGCCCGGCGCACCGGCTCGGGTGCGTGCCGGCAGTGACTGACGAGCGAGGCGCGCACGCTCGGCTCCGGATCCTTGGCCAGCACCGCCAACAGCCCGGGCGGCAGATGCTCGTTCATCGCGAGGAACACCCGCACGGCCGGATCCGGATCGGCCGCCAGGCGTGCCAGCAGCCCGGGCGGCTCGTCGGTGATGCTCGCCGCGACCGCAGCCCGGACCAGAGGCTCCGGACTTTCCGCGAAACGGGCCCTGCGCACGGCGGGCACGAAGCCGTTGGCGGCGAGAGTACGGGCGGATCCGAGCCGGACGATCTCCTCCATCAGCTCCGGAGTCAGGTCCTTGCGCAGAAGGGCCGCCGAGCGCCGGGCCTCCGGATGCCCGAGCAGACGCCACACGAGGTCGGCGGGGAGGTCCTCTTGGACGGCAAGAGCCGTCAGTTCGGCATCCAGGGTCATGGACCTCAGGCTAAGCCGCGGTACGGGTACGTTCGCCGGCTTTACCCGGCCACCCGGGCCGTCACGGCCGGGACGGGGTGCCGTCCCGGCCGTGACGGGGTTCAGTGGTGTGCGGGTGTGGGCAGGGCGGGGGACGGGGCGGCCGGCGGCTTCGTGCCGAGGTGGTTGAACGCCAGGTTCAGGAGGACCGCTACGACGCAGCCGGTGCTGATGCCGGAGTCGAGGACGATCCGGGCGCTCTCCGGGAAGGAGTGGTAGAAGTCGGGGGCGGCGATGGGGATGATGCCGGCGCCGAGGGAGATGGCGACGATCAGGATGTTGTCGCCTCGTTCGAGGGCGGCTCCGGTGAGGGTCTGGATGCCGCTGGCGGCGACCGTGCCGAAGAGGGCGATGCCCACGCCGCCGAGGACGGGCTGGGGGATCAGGGCGACCACGGACGCCAGGACGGGGCAGAGGCCCAGCAGGATGAGGATGCCGCCCGCGGCGGCGACGACGAAGCGGCTGCGGACCTTGGTGATGGCGACCAGGCCGACGTTCTGGGCGAAGGCGCTGGCGGCGAACCCGTTGAACAGCGGGCTGATGGCGGTGCCGAGGCCGTCCGCGCGCAGGGCGGCGGCGAGGGTCCTCTCGTCGGCGGGCTTCTCGACGATCTCGCCGAGCGCGAGGACGTCGGCGGTGGACTCGGTCATCGACACCAGCATCACGATGCACATGGAAATGATCGCGGCGGCCGCGAACTGCGGGGCGCCGAAGTGGAACGGGGTGGGGATGCCCACGATGTCCGCGTCGCCGACGGCGCTGAAGTCCGCCACTCCCAGGGGCAGCGCGATGAGCGTGCCGGCGACGAGCCCGAGCAGGATGGCTATCTGCTTGAGGAATCCCCGCAGCAGCCGGCGCAGGGCCACGGTGACGAGCAGGGTGGCCGTGGCCAGGCCGATGTACTTGAGGCTGCCGTAGTCGGGCGCCTGCCGGTTGCCGCCCTGGGCCCAGTTGAAGGCGACGGGCAGCAGCGAGACGCCGATGAGGGTGATGACCGTTCCGGTGACGACCGGGGGGAAGAAGCGGATGAGCTTGCAGAACCACGGCGCGAGGAGGAACCCGAAGACCCCCGCCACGATCACGGCGCCGTAGATGACGGGCAGGGCGTCCGCGGGGCTTTCGGCCTTTGCGATCGCGAGCATGGGGGCGACGCCCGCGAAGGAGACGCCGTTGACGAACGGGAGCCGTGCCCCGACCTTCCAGAAGCCGAGGGTCTGCAGCAGGGTGGCGATGCCGGAGGTGAACAGGCTCGCGCTCATGAGGAACGCGATCTCGGCGGTGGAGAGTCCGACGCCGATGCCCACGACGAGAGGGGGCGCGACGACACCGGCGTACATGGCGGCTACGTGCTGGAGGCCGGCGCCGAAGAGCTTCAGCGGGGGCAGCATCTGGTCGACCGGGTGCCGGGCGGGCGCCGTGGCGGTGGTGCCGTCGTCGGGACAGGAGCCGGATGCGGCGGTCCGTGCCGTGTCCGGGTCCTGGGCAGGGGGAACGTGGGGAGCCTGGGGAACGTCGGGCATGGGGAAGTCTCCTTCTGCCGGCGGCTGGTGGAGGGTGCGCGCGCGGCGGTGGTGAAAGCGGTGGCGCTCGGCTTGCGGTTCTGCGGCGAGCAGGTGGGTGGGGTGCTGCGGCAGCGGTGGCGGCAGTGGCAGCGGCGCTACGGACGGCCTGGGGCCGTGCGGGCGGCGGCTGCGGTGCCGGACAGCGGCGGGGAGCGTGGAGCGGGCGAGGGGCGGGGAAGCGCGGGGGCGGAGGGGGATCGTGTCCCCGGCGCCCGGGCTCCCGGAGTTCGTACGGGCCCTCAGGGGCCCGCGGCACATCCGTCCACGATGTGCGCCGGGCCGCTCCGTCCGGCGAAGCCGGACCAGTTGCTCATGGTGGGGCTTCGGTGTCAAGAGGTGCCGGGGTCCGGGCGCGCGGTCGCGGCGCGGACCCCTTCCCACAGGTGCAGGTCGATGCGTTCGAGGAAGTCCGCGGCCAGTGCCTCGGCCGCGGCGGAGCCGTCGAGCTCCTGGTAGGCGAGGTGGAGCCGCTCCAGGACGCGGCCGACGACCTCGGGTTCGAGGGGCACGATGCGGCTGATGGGGGAGGTGTAGTTGGGCCACCAGCCGGTGACGGCCTCGCGGAGCAGGAGCCGCAGCCGCCCGGTGGTGCCGCAGGCGGTGACGAAGCAGGCCGGCGGCGGGCGCAGGGTCCGCAGGAGGGCGGCGGTCTGCGCGGGGTTGCCCTGCCAGCGGTTGCGGCGCTCGGCCGACTCCCAGCGGGCCTGGGTCAGCCCGACCGCGGCGGCGGTCTGACCGAGGGAGAGCCCGGCGATGGTGCGGCACTGGCCGAGGGTCGCGGCTTCCGTGACGAGGTCGACCGGGGAGCACCACAGGGCGGCGGCCAGTGCCCTGACCTGGGTGTCGTCCGGTGCGGCGACGCCGGCCTCCCAGGCGTACACCGCCGAGGGGTGCGTGGGTTCACCGCGGTAGGCGGTCACGGCGGCGGCGACCTGATCGAGCGTCAGACCCAGCAGGGTACGGACCGCGACGGCTCGGGCAGGGGCGAACGGGGGCAGGCCGGAACGGGGCGGGCCTGAACGGGACGGGGCGGGAGGCGGAGGCGGGGGAGGAGCGGGCGGGGCGGATGGATCTTCACGGGAAGACATAGCGGCACACCGTAGGGACCCATCGGGATTTGGCCAAGGGGTCAACCGGCCGTGAGCGGCACCGGATCCGGCTCCGGGTGGTCGTACGCCCCTTGCCGTACGACGGCGACTTTGTCGGAAATCACGGGCCTCGGAACGCCCTGACCACGTCTTTTCCAGAACGGGGCCGGGTCCGGAGCGGTGGTCCGAACTCCTCGGTACTGGCAGTTCATCCAAAGTCTGTGCCGAAGTGGCCGCCCCGCTTGGGGGAGTTGACGAATGACGGGACCGCTACCTAGAGTCCCGTCCCGTCCACAGCGGAAAAACATTTCCGCGATACGAAAGCGGCGGCGGTGGCCGAATGCTGCCCACCCCTTGCAGCACACGCACCTGCCGCCACTCCATGCCCCGGCCCGGGCCGTCCCCCGGCGCCGGTCGCCCCGCCCCCCGTACGCCCCCGTACGCCCCACCCGTACGCATCCTCCGTACGCCCCACCCGTACGCCCCCATCCGTACGCCCCCGGCAGCCCCATGCCGACGGGCGGTCTCCCTAGGACGTGCCGTGTCGCCCCGCGCCCCTGCCCGAACCACGACCACGACTACGACCACGACCACGGGTGCGCCCCCGCACCCGGTCGACGAGATCCTCCCGGTCCGCCGCCTGGTACCGGCCGCACTCCAGCACGTGGCCGGCATGTACGCCGGCCTGACCGCACCACCACTGATCATCGGCAGTGCCCTCGGTCTGACCGGCGGCCAGCTCTCGGCCCTGCTCGCCGCCGCCTTCCTGGTCGCCGGAATCGGCACCGTCGCCCAGACCGTCGGCGCGTTCGGCATCGGAGCCCGGCTCCCCCTGACCAACGGCGTCTCCTTCGCCGTGGTCTCACCGACCCTGGCCACCGTCGCCGCCGACGGCCGGGACGGCGCCCTGCCCGCGGTCTTCGGAGCCACCCTCGTCGCGGGCCTCGTCTGCCTCCTGCTGGCACCGGCCTTCTGCCGGCTGGTCAGGTTCTTCCCGCCGGTCGTCAGCGGCTGCGTCATCACCCTGGTCGGGATCTCGCTCCTGCCGGTGGCCAGCGTCTGGGCCCGTGGCGGCGACACCCGGGCCCCCGACTACGGCTCGCCCGCCAACCTGGCCCTGGCCGCGGCCACCCTCGCCATCACCCTGGCCATCCACCGGATGCTCTCCGGCCGGTTCCTCGGCCGCATCGCCGTCCTGCTGGGCATGATCGCCGGCACGCTGCTCGCCGTACCCCTGGGCAAGGCCGGCCTCGACCCCCTCACCCAGGCGCCCCTGTTCGCGCTGCCCGAGCCGTTCGCGTTCGGAGCACCGAGGTTCGTGCCCACCGTGATCGCCACCGCCGTGGTGGTGATGCTCGTCTCCATGACCGAATCCACCGCCTCCCTGCTCGCGCTGGGCGCCGTCACCGGACGGCCCGCCCAGGACCGCACCATCACGGGGAGCCTGCGCGCCCAAGGCCTGGCGACCGCCCTCGGCGGCGTCCTCGGCGCGTTCACCAGCACCGCGTACGCGCAGAACGTCGGCCTGGTGGCCCTCAGCCGGATACGCAGCCGCTACGTCGTCACCCTCTGCGGCGCCGTCCTGGTCCTGATGGGCCTCGTGCCCGTACTGGGCTCCCTGGTCGCGCTCGTCCCGATGCCCGTGCTCGGCGGCGCCGGCGTGGTCTTCTTCAGCTCCGTCGCCGTCGCGGGCATCCGCACCCTGGCCAAGGCCTCCCTCGGCACCGGCCACAACGGCGTCACCGTGTCCGTCACCCTGGCCTTCGGCCTCTTCCCCATCGCGAGCCCCGGCTTCTACGACCGCCTGCCGGACCCGCTCGCGACCATCCTGGGGTCCGGGGTCACCGCCGGCTGCCTGGTCGCGGTCCTGCTGAACTACCTCCTCAACCACCTCGGCCGGGGCACCGAAGCCGACCCCGACCCCGACACGATCGCCGCCGAACAGATCACGGCACTCGACGGCGTCGGCGGCACACGCCCGGCCCCCCGCTCGGCCCCCCACCAGGGGCCACCCCTCCAGGCAACCCCCGGCTACCCGCCGCCCGTTCCGCACCGCACGCACACACCCCCGGCCCCGGCTCCCGACCCGGCCCACGCGCCGGCCACCCCCACGGGCGTCACCTTCCCCGGCCCCCTGCACCCCCTCCACCACCGGGCCCGGCAGCACCCGCAGCCCCCGGCCGCCACCCCTGACCAGCCCTGACGACGACTCCCACGACCACCGGCTCCGACAGGCCGGTCCGGCCGGCAGAGCGCCTCCCCACAGCAGCATCCCGGGAGGCGCTCTGCCGGCATGACGGCATGCCGCCATGCCGCCATGCCGTCACCGGGCCGCTCACTCCCCGGCCGGCAACCCCGCCCGCTTGTACGACTTCATGATCAGCCCGGTGTCGGCCGCCGTCACGGCGTCGAGCGCGGTGAACACCCGCGCGGTGAAACGGTGGAAGTCCCGCACCGTCCGGTGGCTGGAGTAGCCCAGCACGCTCATCTGCCCGGACGTCACCATCAGGTAGCGCACCGCCGGCTCCGCCGCGACCAGCCGCACCACCTCCTCCTGCCGGCTGGGCGGAACCCCCAGCCGGAACCGCGCCTCCACCGGATAACCGAGGAACGCCGGCTCCACCCTCAGCCGCAGGTGCAGGACGTGCGAGTCCATCAGCCGCGCCAGGCGGCGGCGCGCCGTGGTCTCCCCGACGTTCAGCTCCCTCGCCAGCTGCGCCGTGGACATCCGCGCGTCGCGATACAGCAACTCCGCCAGGCTCCGGTCCAGTTCGTCGACCTCGACCGGCTCGGGCAGCGGACGGCCCTCCATGGCGTACCGTCGCACCTTCGTCGGCTCGTCGTCGTACGGGGCCCAGTCGCTGGCCGTCAGGACCAGCCGCTGCATCAGCGAGGTGTGGATGTCGACGACGCCCTCGATCCGGCCCAGCACCCCGTCCACCAGGCGCAGGAGCGCCTCGTGGCCGGGCACGACCAACTCGGTGAACACGTCCAGGGAACCGGTGGAGACCTCCACGGACCACGCCTCCCGCAGGGCCGACACGGCCACGGCGACATCGTGGAGACGGCCGGGCAGGCAGCGCACCGCCACCTCCGCCGTGATCCCCTCACCCAGGTAGTCGGGGACCAGCCCGGCGAGGAACGCCACCTGGCCGGCTCCGGTCATCCGCTCCAGCCGGCGCGCCACCGTCCGCTCGTGCACCCCCAGGGCCTGCGCCACGTCGGCGAACGACGCCCGCGGCGCGCGGTGCAGGACGCGCAGGATGCCGTGGTCGAGGACATCCAGCCGCGCTCCCGCGTCTGGTGCTCCCGGGACTGGACGGGGCATGGGAAGGCTCCTCGGTGCAAAGGGTCGCGCCACGCGTAGGACGTGAAGACGGTACGGCGCCACCGGCGCGGGCCGCGGAAGGCGCCAGCTCCCGCCGTTGGCGGCGGACGCGCGCACCCGATCCGCCACGGCGGGCCCTCCAGCGCCAGGATCCCCCGACCTGCCCGGTGGCCCTTGCCGTGATCACTGCCCAGCGGACACATTGGGGCGCGGATTCCACCCCCGGCGGCCGCCAGGCCGCACTGACAGCGGGGGTGGATCCGCACTCCCCCGCCCCGCACCGCGCACCGCCCTGCCCCGCACCGCACTTTCGCACCGCCCAGAGAGCCCAGCCGTCATGCACCGCACCCGCCCGCCGCACCCGACCCCCGCGACCGAACGCCCCGGCGACGGCAACCGCCCCGGCCGGCGGCGGCGGTGACCGAGCAGAGACGGGGCCGCCGCCAGTCCTACGCCATGCAGCGCATCACCGCCGGCGCCCGGAGCTACCGGGCCCGCGCCGTGGCCGCAGGCGCGTACCTGCCGGGCCTGGCCCGCCGCCCACGGCCCGACGTACTCCTCATCTGCTGCTCCGACCCGCGCCTGCACCCCGGCCTCATCACCGGTTCCCTCCCCGGCCAGATGCTCGAACTCCGCACCCCCGGCGCCTCCGTCGAGCCGGCCGGCACGTCCGTCCTCACCCGGGCCCTGGCCTTCCCCTCGCTCAGGGACATCGTGGTGATGGGCCACTCCGACTGCGAAGCCGCAGACCCCGACCCGCGCCAGGCGGCCGAGGACGGACGCGGCCTGGTCGCCCGGCAACTCGCCGCCCTGGCCGGCCACCCCGCCGTCGAAGCCCGCCTCGCCGCCAGACAGCTGCGCCTGCACGGCTGGTACCACGACCTCGCCACGGGAACGACCACCCGCTACCAGCCCGGAACCGGCACCTTCACCACCCTCTGACTCCCGCCCGCCCGCCCGGCCTAGCGCGGCCAGTCGGGCGCGGGGTCCTCGTCGAGGAGGGGCCGGATCGCCCCGATGAGGGCGCCGACGCAGACGTCCCGGAGTTCGGCGCGGGTGCAGTTCTGCTGCGTCAGCCAGTCCACGCACAGCACTTGGACGAAGACCAGCCAGCTCTTGAGGATCCCCGACACGGCGGCCCGGCGGGCCGCGCCGTCGGTGAGCGGGAGGACGCAGAGGAGGCGCTCGCGCAGCGCGTCGAGTTCACCGGTGATGATCGTCTGGACGACGGGGTCGCCCGCGAGGACGCGGTTCGCGGCGAGGACGGTGTTGCGGTTCTCCGCGAAGTACGCGATGTGCGCGTCCAGGCCCTGGGTGAGCTGTTCCACCAGGGTGTCGGCGGGATCGAGCCGGGTCTCGGCGAGCAGCTGGTCGGCGACCTGCGCGTAGAGGGCGGCGAAGAGGTCCCGCTTGCCCGGGAAGTGCTGGTAGAGCAGGGCGCGGGAGACCCCGGCGTGCTCGGCGACGTGCTCCATCAGCACCTCGTCGTAGGGCCGTGCGGCGAAGAGCCGCGCGGCGACGCCGAGGAGTTGGGTCCGGCGTTCGGCGGGACCGAGTCGCTTGCGGGGAGCGGGAGGCATTTCGACAGCTTACTTGACACGCGTCCAGTAGTGGCGGCTAGCTTGATGGACACGTGTCCAGTAGATGGAGGGGTGATCAGCCATGACCAAGGCCAGGATCCTGCGGTGGCTCGCGCAGGCGATGGGGTACGCCTGTCTCGCGATCGGGCTCGCGCACGTACTGCTCGGCAACCTGTCCGTCCCGGGCGCCGGTTCGGCCGGCCCCACCATCGACAGCCTCGGCCGCTTCTTCGGGGCGGTCTTCGCCGGATACGGCCTGGCCTGGCTCTGGGCGGCTCGGCAGGAACGCGTGCCCGCGCCGGCCGTCCGCGCACTGGCCGGGGTGTTCCTGCTGGGGGCGATCGGCCGGCTGCTCTCCCTCGCCGTGGCCGGGTGGCCGCACTGGTTCCAGGTGGCGCTGACGGTCCTCGAACTGGCGCTGGCACCGCTGCTCTTCTGGCTGGCGGACGCGGACGCGGACACGGCCACGGACACGGACACGGACACCGAGGAGAAGGCGGCCGCGGCCCGCTGACGACCCGGGAGGCGGCCCCGTCAGAACCAGTGCAGGCAGTGCGGCGAACGCTCGGTCCGGAACAGGGCGTCGGCGAGGGCGGCCGCGCCCGGGTGGTGGGCCCTGATGTGGCCGGCGCGCACGAGGGTGCTCGGGGCGGTACCCCCGAGGTAGACCGAGGCCAGGTCGCTCACGTCCAGGGACAGGTCGGGCTCCCGGTCCGTCGGGACGCAGTCGGCCTTGCCGTCCCGGACGGTCAGCAGGTGGCGGCCGTGCTCCCCGAGGAACCGGTCCTCGACGTCGAGGACGATCTCGCCGTCCGCGAACCAGCCGCGCGCGGTCAGCGCCCCCGGGACGTCCAGCAGCCGCACCCAGAGCCAGTCGCCGGCTCCCGTCACCTCGCCGCCCCGGAAGTCCTCGAACTGCCAGCGCAGCGGATGGTCGGTCGGGACGTGCTTGAAGGAAACCTGGCTGACGAGGTCGTGTTCGAGCAGGAAGCGGGCCAGGGCCGTGTGGACGGCGTCGTCGGCGGTGACGATCTCGTCGACCTTCATCGTCCTGGAGGCTCCGGGCTCGATCGTGTAGCTCGCGTACCCGTCCGGGACGCCGTCGGCGTCCCGGTGCACGGCGACGTACCGCGGTGCGGGAGAGATCGGGGGCTGTCCCGCGCGCAGCGACCACCAGCGGTGCGGGCGGGACAGCGCACCGGGCTGGGAGCGGCGGTACCGGTCGTAGACCTCCTCCAGGACCTCGCCGCAGTCGCTGCTCCGCACCACCTCGACCGAGCCGCTCGCCACGCCGATGACCGGCTGGTCGTTCCCTCCGCGCGCCCGGGGAACGGCGAATGCCGCCCGGTGGCGCGGCACCGTCAGCCCTGCCGTGTACGTCGCCGGTCCGTAGCCGAACCTGCGGTAGATCAGGGCCTCGGAGGCCAGCAGCACGGAGAGGAACTCCCCCCGGGCGCGCAGCTCGGCGAGCTGATGCCGCATCAGCGCACTGAGCGCGCCCTGGCGCCGGTGGGAGGGCAGTACGCCGACGGCGGTCACCCCGGAGACCGGTACGAGCACCTCGCCGGGCAGGGTGAGCTCGAAGGAGTACGCACCGGCGGTGCCGACGCGCTTCCCGTCCGCCGCCACGGCGAACAGGCACCGGTCCATTTCGAGCGCCGACCACCACTGCCCGCCACCGTCGACCGGGGGTTCCGGGTAGAGCCCGAACGCGGTGAGCATCGTGCTGACGAAGACGTCGAAGTCCTGGCCGGTCGTCTGACGGATCTCCACGTACCCCGCTGCCTTCCCCTGATGCCCGCACCGCCGCTCGCGGTGCCCCGCCACAGTGCAGCGCCGACCCGCGGCCGGGTCAACCGAATTACGCCCGGGCCGGCCGTCAGGGGGGCCGGGGGGCGGCGGAAAAGCGAAAGGCAGGGAGAGCCCTCTCCCTGCCACTACCAAGCTATAGCGCACCGGGGGGCTTGCCGCAAGGCCCCCGTGCAGGCGCAGAATCGTCGGCCGGAGCAGCGAACCGCGAAGAACGGGGCCCACGAAGTGCGAGTACTGCCGTTGTCCACGAACGGGGCGGGCGGGGCCGTCAGGCCGGTCGCAGGAACCGCGGTGCGGTTGCGGCCACGGGCGCTCGGCGCGGAGGCGTCGCGATGAACGAACGGTACGTGCTGGACCTCCGGGAGGCCCGCGCCGCGCAGGTCGCCGTCATCGGCGGCAAGGCCGCGCACCTGGGCGAGCTGTCGCGGATCGAGGGCGTCCGCGTCCCCGACGGCTTCTGCGTGACGACGGACGCGTTCCGGCGGATCCTGGCGGAAGCACCGGCCGTCGAAGACGGGATCGACCGGCTGCGGCGGGTGCCCCCGGGCGATCGGGAAGCCGTCCGCACGCTCAGCGGGGAGGTGCGCCGGGCCATCGAAGGGATCGCCGTCCCGGACGGCGTCGCGGCGCGGATCACCGACGCGCTCGCCCGGTTCGGCGAGCGGGGCGCCTACGCCGTGCGGTCCAGCGCGACGGCGGAGGACATGCCGTCCGCCTCCTTCGCCGGCCAGCAGGACACGTACCTCGACGTCGTGGGGCCGGCGGCCGTCCTCCGGCACATCAGCCGCTGCTGGGCCTCGCTGTTCACCGAGCGGGCCGTGACGTACCGCCAGAGCAACGGCATCGACCACCGTACGGTCCACATGGCCGTGGTCGTGCAGCGGATGGTCCTTCCGCAGGCGGCCGGTGTGCTGTTCACGGCCGACCCCCTCACGGGCGACCGGAGGGCCGCCAGGGTGGAGGCGGGCCCCGGTCTCGGCGAGGCCCTGGTGTCCGGCCTGGTGAACCCGGACGTCTTCGAGGTGCGGCACGGCGAAGTCGTGGCCAAGGCGTTCGACGCGCAGCGGCAGGAGCAGCCGGTGCTGACGGACGCGCAGGCCGTGCGGCTCGTCCGGCTCGGGCGGCGGATCGAAGCGCACTTCGGGCGGCCGCAGGACATCGAATGGTGCCTGGCCGGCGGCGACTTCCACATCGTCCAGAGCCGGCCGATCACCACGCTCTACCCCGTGCCCGTCCCCGTGCCTGTCCCCGTCCCCGTTCCCGGGACCGGCGGCCGGCACGGGAACCGCGTCTACGTCTCCGTGGGCCACCAGCAGATGATGACCGACGCCATGAAGCCGCTGGGGCTGTCGGTGTGGCAGCTGACGGCCATGGCGCCGATGCACGAGGCCGGCGGCCGGCTGTTCGTCGACGTCACCGAACGCCTGGCCTCGCCCGCGAGCCGCGCCGGCCTCCTGGACGTGATCGGTCGCGGCGATCCGCTGGTCAGGGACGCCCTGGAGACCGTCCTCGACCGCGACGGCTTCCTCCCGTCGCCCCCCGAGCCCCCCGACGCCGCCCCCGGCGGCCCGCCGGCCGGCCGTGCGGCCCACCGTGCGCCCGCCCCGCTCGAAACCGATCCGGCCGTCGTCACCGGGCTGGTCGAGCGCAGCCGGCGGTCCCTCGCCGCCCTGGAACGGGACATCCGGACGAAGAGCGGACCGGAGTTGTTCGACTTCCTGTCGGAGGCCTTCCAAGAGCACAAGCGGCTCCTCGCCGATCCGCTGAGCCTCCAGGTCGTCATGGCGGGGATGGAGGCCACCTGGTGGCTCAACGACAACCTGCGGGCCTGGCTGGGCGAGAAGAACGCTGCCGACACGCTGACGCTGTCCGCCCCCGGCAACGTCACGTCGGAGATGGGACTGGCGCTGCTCGACGTCGCGGACGTGATCCGGCCGTGGCCGGAGGTGGTGGGGTTCCTGCAGGGCGTCGGGGAAGCCGGGGACGACGGCTTCCTGGACGGGCTGGCGAAGCTCCCGGGCGGCTCCGAGGCACGCGCGGCCATCGAGGACTACCTCGGCCGGTACGGCATGCGCTGCGTCGGCGAGATCGACATCACCCGGCCGCGCTGGCGCGAGCGCCCCGCCGCGCTCGTCCCCGCGATCCTCGACAACGTCAGGAACTTCCGGCCGGGCGCCGCCGGACGCCGCTTCGAGCAGGGCCTGCGGGCGGCGCGGGAGAAGGAGCGGGAGGTGCTGTCGCGACTGCGGGCACTGCCGGACGGGGAGCGGAAGGCCGACGAGACCAAGCGGATGATCGACCGGGTCAGAACGTTCATCGGGTACCGGGAGTACCCGAAGTACGACATCGTCAGCCGCTCCTCCGTCTACAAGCGGGCCCTGGTGGAGGAGGCCGGGCGGCTCGTGCGGGCCGGCGTGCTCGCCGAGCGGGAGGACGCCTTCCACCTCACGTTCCAGGAGCTGCGCGAGGTCGTGCGTACGCACCGGGTGGACGACCGGCTCGTCCGGCAGCGCAAGGACGAGTTCCGGTCGTACCAGGCGCTCACACCGCCCCGTGTGCTCACCTCGGACGGCGAGGCCCTCACCGGGTCGTACCGGCGCGACGACGTACCGGCCGGCGCCCTCGTCGGCCTGCCCGTCTCCGCAGGGACCGTCGAGGGACGGGCGCGCGTCGTCCTCGACATGGCCGACGCCGACGTCGAGGCCGGCGACATCCTGGTCACGGTCTTCACGGACCCCGGCTGGTCGCCGCTGTTCGTCGGCATCGCGGCCATGGTGACGGAGGTGGGCGGGCTCATGACCCACGGCGCGGTGATCGCCCGGGAGTACGGCCTGCCGGCCGTCGTGGGCGTGGCGCAGGCCACCCGGCTGATCCGGGACGGGCAGCGGATCCGCGTCCACGGAACCGACGGCTACGTCGAGCTCCTGGACTGACGGCAGCCCGGCGGCACCCGGCCGGCCGCGGCCGCGGGCCGGTCGGAAAAACTTGCCGCGGAGGCCGTGACCTCCCGGCAGGGAAATCGTTTCTCCTTTTGTCGCACGGCATGCATACCGCTCCCCCGCGGTACCGCGACGCCGGGCCCGGGAAGACGTCCCCCGACTTCCCGGGCCACGGGTGACGGCCACGGGTGACGGCCGTGCCCGTGCCGCGGCCACGGGCACAATCCGGGGGTGCCTTCCTCCATCCCCCCCCGCAGGAGAGCGCCTTCGTGGGCGCTGCCGCCTGGTCGGCGTGTTCGCGCTGACCGCGTCGGGAAGGCTGGACGAGGCCGGCCGGGCGGCGGAGCTGCTGCGGGCCGAATGCGAAGGCCGGGGCGAGTACTGGACCCGGGCCTATGCCGACCACCAGCTGGCACTGGCCGCCCTGCTGAGCGGGCGCCCGGCGGAAGCCACCACCTGCGCCCGCCGCATGATCGCCGGCAAACACGCCCTCGGGGACTCCTTCGGAGTGGCCCTCGGCCTGGACCTCCTAGCCGCACAGGGCCGCGCGAACGAGGCCGCCACCGTGAACGGGACCGCCTTCGCGTGCTGGAGGACGGTGGGCCACCCCCAGCGCGGCACCCCCGAGCCGGCCCCCCTGCGCGAACGCGCCGAGCGCACCGCCCGCGCACGGATCGGGGACCGGGGATACGAGCGCGCGTTCCGGGCGGGCGCGCACGGCGCCCCGGCAGCCCGGGTCCGCCTGATCCTGGCGGCGGGCCCCTGACCGCCTGCCCCGGACGCCCGCCCCGGCTGGCAGACGGCCCGGCAGCAGGCGAGCATCGAACGGCCTGGCCCGCGACGTCCGAAGAGCGCGCGGGCCGGACCACCCGAAAGCCGCCTGCCGGAAGGACGTCCCATGAACAGCACCTCGTTCGACAGGATCGATGCCATGGTCGGCGAGGGCAAGGTCGTCATGTCGGCGGACGACAGCGCGGTCGTGGCGGTCGTACAGGACGCCCTGAGGGCCGGCCGATCGATGACCTTCTACCTGTCCCGGAAGCAGGCCGAAGCGTTCAAGGCGTGGTACTGGAGCCCCCAGCGGATCAAGGACCGCGGCATGGAACCCGTATCGCGGGAGGAGCGGAAGAGGATCACCTCGAAGCTGGGGGTCAAGGACATCGGGCCCGCCTACTCCAACCGCATCGACTGCGCCTGCGGGGCCCAGTACGGCGCCTTCGAGTTCATCGAGCAGGGCATCGGCGAGCACGGCAGGGAGACCGTGGACGCCGTCCTGGCGCTGGAGAACACCTACGTCCTGCGGGTGAACCCCCCGACGCGTACCGTCTGCTCCGTCTGCCGCACGGTCGTCCTGGTCAGCCACGAGTACGACATGACGGGCAGGTACGGATGCAGCCGCTCCGAGCCGTCGGTCGTCATGTAGCGCCGGGACCGTCCGCCGAGCGGTGTCGGGGGCGGCTGTTACCGTCCGGGTCATGACACACCCCGACCACGCACTCGCCGTCCTGCGCCGGAACGCCGACCTGGCGGGGCTGGCCGCGGGAACCTTCGATTTTGACCTTGAGCGGGCCGAGCACGGCGAAGAGGTCCGTCTGGCGAGCGGAGCGCCGCTGACGGCCGTGGCGGGCGACGACACCGGCGGAACGTACTTCGTGTGTGCCGGCGGGGCCGTGCTGTACGCGAGCTCCGAGGGCGAAGCGGGCCTCATCGGCGCCGGCCTGGACGAGGCCCTGGAGATCCTCTTCGGTCTGCCGGGCTGGCGCGACCACATCGACCTCGACCTCACGGCCGGCGGCGACGAGCTGGAGGCGGTGTTCGACCAGACTGAGGACGGGATCCGGGACTCCTACGGCCCCGGGCTGGACGCCGACCGCGCCACGCTGCTCAGCGGGCTGGGCCTGCGCCGGCTCCCCAGACGCGAGCTGCTGCGCAGGCTCCAGGAGTCCCTGCTGCGGACCGAGCCGGAGTTCCTGCTGCTGAACGCGTACGAAGGCTGCGCGTACGAGCCGCTGGACCGCCTGCCGCGGCCGCCGCTGTGGCGGACGGTCCTCGCTCCGGGCCGGGCCGACCTGGCCCGGATACGGGCGGACCACGGCCACCGGGACGCGATCGCGGGCGATCCCGTGCGGCGGGCCACCGTCCTGCGCGCGGCCCAGTACGACCGGCAGCCCGGGGACCTGCGGCTCCTGCGCATGCTCCTGCGGGACGAAGCCCGCCGCGGCCCCACCGAGGAGCTCCGCCTCGCCGCGGTCCTGGTCGCCCTGCACGGCGAGCCCGAGGACCACACGTGGCTGCGGTCCCTGCGGGAGTCCGACCCCGACTTCCACTTCCTGCTCGGCGGTTTCCCGGATTCCGCACCAGCCCTCGCCCGGTGGGCGGCCGAGGTCGACGAGTCGGACTTCGGCCAGGACCCCGACGAAGAGCACGAACTCACCTGGACGGCCCTGGCCCGCCGCCAGGGGCGGACCGAACCGGCCCGCGCCGCCCTCATCCGCATGCTCGACGGCACGGGCCCGCGCGACGAGGCCCTGCTCGGATGCCTGGCCCGCGAGTTCGAAGCCCTCGCGGACCTCGGGCAGGCGATCCGGGCGCGCCGCCTGCACGCGTCCCTGCAGGACGACGCCGACAGGCGCGGCACGGCCCTCGTCGCCCTCGCCTCCCTGCAACGCCGCCACGGCGAGGCAGAGGCGGCCCGGCAGTCCCTCGAGCGCGCGGTCACGGTCCTCGACGGCCCGCCGCCACCGACGTCGCCGACGCCGCCGGCCGATCAGCCGGAGCTGGATCTCGGTCTCGCCCTGCCGGAGCCGTCCTGCCAGACCCTCGCATGGCGGGAACTCGGCCTGGGGGCGAGGGTCACCGAGGAGTACCTCCGCACCGCACGGGCCGCCGCGCAGCTCGGCCTCCACGAGACGGCCCGGTCGGCACTGCGGTCGGGCAGGGACATGCTCGACGCCCTGCCCCACCCCACCGGGAACCTGCGCCGGGCCGCCGAGGCCGCCGAGGCCGCGCAGACGCCCGCAGCACCCCGCCCCGCCTGAGAGGCCGTCAATCCGAGCCCGCCCGTGCGGGGGCAGGGGCAGGGGCAGGGGCGGCAGCGGCCAGCAGTGCGGCGAACGCGAGGGGGGCGACCGCCTGGTAGCCCATCCAGACCTCGCCGCCGGCGCCGCTGCCCTGCCACGCCATCACCAGGCCGGCCAGGGCCGCCACCACCCACCCGCCGTCGTAGGCGACCATGAGCCGCGTGTAAGCGCGCATCGACCGGCTGCGCACGTAACCGATCCCGGCGCCACCGCCGATCAGCAGGGCCGCGCCCGAGACGGCCATCAGCCAGGCCGGCGTACCGAGCAGCCGGCCGAGCGGGGCGGCGCCCGCGATGCAGACAGCGCCGAGCAACACCTTGAAGGCGCCATCGGCGATGGCCCCCACCTTCTGGCGGGACATCCGCCGTGCCACGACGACCTCAGTCATGAACGTTCCCCCTCGAAGCCCATCCCGACTTGGTTCCATAATGAGATTACGGCAATAATCAAATTATGAGAATGACGAGAGCAGAGGCCAAGGAACGCAACCGCCGTGCCCTGCTGGACGCTGCGTTCGAGGTCGTGTCCCGGGACGGGTACCGCGCGAAGCTCGAAGAGATCGCCGAACGCGCCGACCTGACCACCGGCGCCGTCTACTCGCTGTTCGGGAGCAAGAACGGCCTGGTGGTGGCCCTGGTCGCCGACCACCTGCGGCCCTACTACGAGGAGATCGAGCAGGCCGTTCCCGCCGGGCTCGATCTGCTGGAAGCCGTCGACGCCTTCGCCCGGTACTACCGGCGCGGCTGTGACGCCCCGGACGCGCTGTCCCGCATGTCGCTCCAGATCACCCTGCTGGACATGGCCCTGCACGACCCGGAGCTGGGGAGCAGGCTCGCCACGTCGATCCGGTCGCAGGAGGAGCATCTGGTCGCGCTGTTCACCGGTAGGCCGCACGGCGGGCGCGCCGTGACGGCGCATCAGGCGCAACGCCTGACCACCGCGCTCAGGGCGCTCTTCGTCGGCCTCAGCCAGGGCGTCACCCTCGGCCTCGCCCCCGGCGCCGACGAGCAGTACTTCGCCGCCGCCGCACGCGCCCTGGCGTCCGGCATGTCCCGGGATCCGGAAGAGCCGGCGCCCTGAACCCGACGCCCGCCGTCGCCGCGCGCTCAGTCCCTGAGGAAGAACACGACGAAGCCCGCGACGACCCCGGCCCCCACGCCGATCAGGGCGTGGCGGGCCCGGGACTCGCGCAGCACCGGAAGGACGTGGTCGGCGGAGAAGCGGCCCGGCCCGGTCAACGTGAGCGCGACCACCGCGGCGAACAGCACCGTCTCCAGTTCGACGCCCTTCGGAGGGAAGTACGCGCTCAGGCCCCGGACGTCGAGGACGTTGACGAAGACGCCGATGAGGGCCGCGCCCGCGAGCGGGGTGAGCAGGCCGAGGGCGAGGCCGAGGCCGCCCAGGGTCTCGGAGAGACCGGACATGACGGCCATGGCCCGCCCGGCCGGGTAGCCGGCCGCCGTGAAGCCCTTGCCGGTCGCATCGAGGCCCGGACCCCCGAACCAGCCGAAGAGCTTCATCGTCCCGTGGCCGGTCATGCTGAGCCCGACCACGAGCCGGAGCAGCAGCAGGCCGGCGTCGTGGACGGGAGTGGGGGTCAGCGTGGCCGGGACCGGCCCGTAGAGCCTGCGGAGGTCCCCTCGTTCATGCACCATCACCATCAGCGTCCGTTCGTCCGTCGCCCGTGAGCGACGGCCACCCTAAGACGCACATCCGCGATGTCCGGCCCGCAACGGCGGCGGGTCCGGCCCTCGCCCCGTTCGGACGCGGTACTCGCCCTCACCCGGACGCATGCCGGCCCCGCCCGGCGAAGTCCCCGCGCACCTCCCGCGCCAGAGCCAGCAGCTTGTCCACCGGCCACTGGTCGTCGACGTGCTCCCCGTACCCGGCGGCCAGGACCCGCCCGTCCGGCCCGATCAGGAAGTCCGCCGGGAGCCCGTAGCGCCCGCCGTCCGGGAAGAACGACGGCGCCTTCGCCCGGCCGCGTGCCACCTCGACGGTGCTGTGGGCGAGTGCCCGCAGCACCGGCCCCCAGGCGCGGGGGCTGAGCAGCGAGCGGTAGGACGACTCGACACCGTAGTCGGCGTACAGCCGCTTGCCGGGGTCCGCGACGACGGCGAACGGGAAGTCCGCGACGTGCTCGCGCAGTTCCTCGGCGGTCGAGTGGAAGACGACGACCTCCCGGATCCCGGCCGCCTCGATCTCGGCGTGGCGGCGCACGACGGAGCGCAGGTGCAGGTGGCAGACGGGACAGCCCGCGAACCGGCGGAACTGGAGGTGGATCAGCCGGTCGGGTCCGGCACCCGGGTCGGGGACGGCGACGGGCGTGCCGTCCCCGACCGCGGTCAGGGTGCGGGCGGGTACTGCGGAACCTACGGAGAGCTTCATCGGAGCTGGACCCCCTGGTTAGGTGTATGCCGTACACCTACCAGCGTAGGCGTATGCCGTACGCTGTCAACCACCATGCCCCGACCTCGCTCGCACACCCCGGCCCGGCTGGCCGCCGCGGCCCTCGCCGTCATCGACCGCGACGGACTCACCGGACTGTCGATGCGCGCCGTCGCCGTCGAACTCGGCATCAGCACGATGGCCCTGTACCGCTACGTCCAGGACCGCGAGGAACTCGAAGCCCTCGTCGTGGAACTGGTCCTCAGCGCGGTGGACTCCACCCCGCCGGCCCCCGGCCCCCCATGGCGGGACCGGGTGAGCGAGCTCGTCGCCCGCCTCCGCGGCGCGGTCGCCGCGCACCCGGCCGTCCTGCCACTGGTCCTCACCCACCGCCACCGCTCGCCGAGCGTGATGGGCTGGGGCGAAACGCTGCTGGGGGTGCTCACCGAGGCCGGCATCGGCCCCGAGCAGCGGATCATCGCCCTGCGGGCCCTGCTGGCCTACGTGATCGGCGCCGTCCAGCAGGAACACCTCGGCGCCCTCTCCGGCGCGGGTACGGCCGCCATCGCCGAACTCCCGCCGGACCGCTTCCCGTACCTCACCGAGGCCGCCAGGGCAGCCCCGTCCCTCACCCCGGACCGGGAGTTCGACGGCGGCCTGACACTGCTGCTGCGCGGCCTGGGCCCGGCCTAGGCAAACGGTCGAGCAGTCCGGCGCGGGGGGCAGGTCAGGTCAGGCCAGGCGGAAGACCGGGCCCCTCGGGGTGAAGGGGAGACCGGCGCCCTGGGGGATCAGGTACGCGTGCTCGCGGCGGATCCGCAGGGTGTCGCACCAGCCGTCGGTGATCACCAGGAGCGGTGCCGCGGGCGGGAAGTCCTCGGCGCGCTGGAGCAGGTCGATGCCGGGCTGGAGCGCCGTGCCGCCCCGGCCGCGGACCCGGACCCGGCCCGCGATCTCGGCCGGCGGGACGTAGCCCGCGTCGTACGGGGCCGCGTCGCAGAAGACGACCCGCGCCGCCGGCACGTCGCGGGCCTCGGCGTACGAGGCGATCGCGCCCAGCGCCTTGCCGAGCAGGGCGGCGTTCATCGACCCGGAGGTGTCGAGCACCACGCCGAAGGTGCAGCGGGCGGTCTCCTCGGGCGGGAAGTACCGGCCCGCGCGCGGGATGTCCGGGGTCGAGGCCTGGCGGCGCGCCGGGCGCGCGTAGGACCGTACGGCCTCCGGCCTCGGCACGTACTCGTCGAACCAGCGGGCGAGCCGGGCGTCCCAGGGCACCGGCGGGTGGGACAGGGCCCGGATCTCCTGGACGAGCCCGGCGGGCAGCAGGCCGCGCTCGCCGCGGACGTGCAGGTCGAAGCCCTGGACGAGGCCGCGCCGGTAGAACTCGTCGAGATCCGCGTACGGACGCCGCCGCGTGCCGTGCGCGAGGGGATCGCCCAGGATGTCCCCGGCGCCCCTGCCCCGCAGGGTGGCGAGCCGCCGCATCCGGCGCAGGTCGCCGGCGATCCGGTCGTACACCTCCTCGACGGAGAGCCCGCGCAGCGCCGGGTCGTGCAGCAGCCCCTCGGGCATGCTGCCGATCCGCATCTCCACCAGCCAGTCGTTGACGACGTAGTCCGCGGCGACGTTGTGGAGGTACGGGTCGCGGCCGCCGCGGCGCTCACCGTGGCGCAGGGCGGCGTGCAGCATCTCGTGGGCCAGGATGAACCGCCACTCGTCGTCCTCGAAGGTGCGCAGCGGGTTGACGTAGATCTCCCCGGCGGCGGCGCTGACGGCGGCGACGGAGATGTCCTGGGCGCGGGCCAGTTCGGCGTCGGCGACGACGGTCAGGCCGGCGGCGAGCCCGCCGAGCAGCGGGTACGAGGACACGAACCAGTTCAGGGCCCGGTCCCAGGGGCGCTGGGCGACGCGTTCGCCGGTGGTCCGGTCGCGGCGGCCGCCGGCCACGTCCATGGCGGCGGAGACGCTGCGGGTCAGGGCCGCGGCGAAGGCGGTCTGCCAGTCGGGGACGGCGGTGCCGTTCCAGGCCCGCCAGGTGGTCAGCACCTGGTCGGGGCCGTACCCGGCGGTGCCGCAGTGCTCGTAGGCGGGCGGGATGCCGTCGCGGCGCCAGCGGGCGGCGAGTTCGTCCTCGTCGCCGCCGGGGTACTCGGCGGGCAGGTGGTCGGGGGCGCGGCCGACGGGGAACGTCAGCAGGAAACGGTTGACGACCGCGCAGCGGGCGGCGAGGTCGAAGGGGTCCGGCTGGCCGCGGTCCTCGTCCTCGGAGGCCGGGACGTGGCCGAAGCCGAGGTGGAGCAGGGCGTGGGCGATGGCCCACGCCCACTCGCGGGGTTCGGCGCGGCGGGTGGGGTGGACGTGGACGACGCCGTTGGAGGTGACGGCCGCCAGGCCCCCGTCCGGGGCCTGCGGGCAGCCCGCCTCGCGGCAGATCTTGCCGTGGAGGGCGCCGAGGGCCGGGTTCCGCTTGACCAGGGCCAGGCCTTCGGCGAAGGCCTGGGCGGCCGGGTCGGGCTTGGCGGCGGCCTTCGCCCCGGCCTTGCCGCTCCGGCTCACCGGCGGGCCTCGACCAGCCGGGGCATGTCGCGGGCGGCCTCGATCAGGAACCATCCGGGCAGTACGGGCAGGCCGTCGGCGTCGTCGGCGATGACGGTCTGGGCGACCTCGACGGAGATCTCGGCGAGCTGGACGAGGAGCGACTTGAAGCGGTGGGTGTGCTGGCGCAGGGCGGGGGAGACGTGCTCCTTCTGCGCGGGCAGCTCCTTGAGCAGCCGGCCCCGGAAGGCGTCCGCGAGGTAGTAGAGCAGGTCGCGGTCCTGGAGCCGGCCGGGCCAGGAGGCGTCGCCCTTCAGGATGGCCTCGATGCCGAAGCTGTGCCGGACGATCTTGGCGTAGCCGCAGAAGGAGACGGCGTGCGCGGGGGTGAGGGTGCCGTGGGCGACCACCTTGAGGGTCTGCTCGTCGAGCTCGTCGCCGAAGGAGTGCAGGGCGTCGGAGAGCATGTGCCAGGAGCGCGGGGTGGAGAAGGGCTCCTCGGTCTTGGGCGGCTGCGACCAGAGGTGGTCGGGGCGGTCGGTGAGGTAGTCGGTGACCCACGGGTGGACGCCGTGCTCGCCGGCCCACACCAGCCAGTCCTGTGCGGACGCCTGGAGGTGGACGTGGGTGAGGCGGTTGACCAGGGCGGAGGCGATGGGCCGTGCGAGGGCGTTGTCCGTGGCGCGGTTGCCCGCGCCGATGACGATGGAGCCGGCGGGCAGTTCGTAGGAGCCGATCCGGCGGTCGAGGATCAGCGAGTAGAAGGCCTTCTGGACGTCCGGGCCGGCGGCGTTGAGCTCGTCGAGGAAGAGGCAGTACGGCTCGTCGCGGGCGATGGCCTCGGGCGGGCAGAACACCGAGCGGCCGTCGCGGATCTGCGGCACGCCGATCAGGTCCTCGGGGGCGAGCTGCGTGCCGAGGAGGCTGACGCACTCCAGGCCCAGGGAGTCGGCGAACTTCCTCACGAGCGAGGACTTCCCGATGCCGGGCGCCCCCCAGAGGAAAACGGGCCGCACGGTGGCGAGGCCGAGCAGCAGTTCGGGGATCTGGGCGGGGGTGACGGTGACGGCAGCCTGCACGGGCGGGAATGTCCTTAGGGGTGGGCGGCATGTGCTGCGGCCAGTGTGGCCACACCGCACACCACCCGGCACCCGGTTTTCCCGCGGGCGGTGCGCGGGCCCCGTCTCAGTCGGGGGCGGCGGGCGGCCCGCCCGCCAGCGCGGCCGCCAGCCGTCCCAGTGCCGCCTTGATCCGCTCGGGCGTCACCCCCTGTGCGCGCTGCCGGAGGAAGACCTCCGGTGCCAGGGGCGCGAGCAGGCCGTCCACGAGGGCTTCCGGGTCCGGGGTGCCGGACTCGCGCAGCAGGACGAGGACGTGGGCGCGCCAGAAGCCGTAGGCCCCGACGGTGAAGCGCTTCTCGCCCGTCTCGGCGCCCAGCACCAGGTGGCCGTGGGTGTCGAGCAGGTCGACCATGGCGGCGTAGAACGCGGTGAGCCGCGCCGGCGGCGGCGCGCCGGGGCCCAGCGGGGGAGCGCCGTGCAGCAGCTCTTCCTGCAGGCGGCGTTCGTGTGTGTCGAGGAGGGCCGCCGCGATGGAGGTGACGTCCGGGTAGCGGCGGTAGAGCGTGCCGCGGCCGATGCCGGCCGCCCGGGCGATGTCCTCCATGGTGACCGACCGCGGATCACCGGCGGCGAACAGCCCGGCGGCGGCGGAGAGCACCTTGGCCCGGTTGCGGGCGGCGTCCGCGCGTTCCCTCGTCTCCATGGGGCCCAGCCTACCGGAATAAGCGGACGCCCTGTCCGGTTGACCCCCTCGTCCGGTATAACTGGACGCCGTGTCCGGTTACCGTCCGCCCGCACGAGAGGTCCCACCATGCCCACACCACCCACACGGACAACGACGCTGCTGCACCTCGACGCCAGCGCCCGCCGCCGTTCCTTCAGCCGGGAGGCCGGCGACGCCGTCGCCGCCGCCTGGCGCGCGTCCCACCCGGGCGGGATCCACGTCCACCGCGACCTGGCCAGTACCCCGGTCCCGCAGATCGGCGAGGCCTGGACCGAGCTGTGCGACTACGTCCTGGAACACGAGATCACCGACCCCGCCCTCGCAGGCCGGCGGGACGCACACGCCGCCTCCCGGGCGGCCGCACTGGAGGCCGCACGCAAGACGGGGGAGTCCCTGTGAACTGGCTGCTCCTCGTCGCCGCCGGCCTGGTGGAGGTCGCCTGGTCGCAGAGCATCAAGCCGACGGCCGGCTTCACCCGCCCCCTGCCCACGCTGCTCTGCTTCGCGCTCGCCGCCGTCGCGGTCTACCTGCTGTCCCTGGCGATGAAGGACCTGCCGGTCGGCACGGCCTACGCCGTCTTCACCGGAATCGGCGCGGCCGGCGCCATCACCCTGGGCGTGCTGCTCCACAAGGACCCGGTCACCCCGGGCCGCCTCCTGGCCCTCGCCCTGATCATCGGCGGCGTGGCCCTGTCCCACGCGACCACCCAGCCCGGGTGACAAGCCCGAAGCCCGCCACGGGTGCGCGTGAACGCACGCGGCCGGAGCGCCCCGCCACGCCCCCGAGCCGAGGGTTCCGCACCAGGCCTTCAGACTCCGCGAGGAGCCTGGTAGGTGATGCCGACATCTCCGGCGGAGGTCGCGGCGAGGGCCACGACCTTCCACATCGCGACGGGAAGACCGGCCCTGGGGCCGTCGCAAGCGTCGTTCAGCAGATCCACGACCAGCACCACGGACTTGCCGTCCGGCGCCTTGGCCGAGAACTTGACCTTCTCCGCCATCCAGGGCCGCTCGTCGACAGAAGCGAACTTCACCTGGGCGTGATACGCCTCGAAGTCACAGCCGTTCTGGGTGAGGGTGAGAGTGCCTTCCCGAAGATGGACTCCGACGTCGACGTGGGTGTCCTCCTGCACGACGACGGGCTCGCCGATGGCGCTCAGATCCACGGTGGTCTCCAAAAGGGTGGAAGTGGGAGTTCAGCTGATCAGCATGTCAGCTGACCGCCTGTGAGGAGAAGGAACCCGTCACCTGCCCGTCAAGTCGGGCCACAAGCCGTACAGATGGTCTCGGGCGGGGGCTATCAACCGCTCCCGGGCCGCTGTGAAGGACTCCCGGTCCCGCTCCTGAGGCGCCCTGGAACCACGGCCGGGGGTTCTCCCCACCCCGGACGGGCCCGCTGGCCGGATGGATCGGTTCCTCTTGGTCGCGGAGGCTGAGCACGTCGCACCGGCCCGTCCGATCGGAGAAGCAGTGTCCAGCCCGAAGTCCCCGCGCCGCACGGTGGCGCGCACCGCCGCGGTGGTTCTGGCCGGAGCGGTGTGCGCCGCCATGGCGACCGGCACCGCCGAAGCCATCGTCAACGGGAAGGACTCCGCTCAGCGGTACCCGTCCATGGTGTCGATCCCGGTGACGGGCGTTGAGGACCCTGCCTTCAAGGGTGTCTGCGGGGGAGCGTTGATCGCCTCGAAGTGGGTGCTCACCGCCGCCCACTGCGTGGACCCGGCCCTCGTCACCCTGGACGGCACCGTCCGGATCGGCAGCGAGTGGAGGACCTCCGGGGGCACGGTCCGCTCCGTGGCGGAGACGGTGTCCCACCCGGACTACAGCAACGGCGGGGGCACCGGCCCCAACCGCAACGACATCGCACTGATCCGCCTGGACCACCCGGTCGCCGAGAAGCCCCTCCGCATGGCCGACGCACCAGGACGCCCCGGCACCCCGACCCGGCTCCTGGGCTTCGGCACCGTCGACGACGCACCCGACCCCGCCCAGTGGGTCTTCCCCGACAGGCTCCAGGAACTCGACACGCGCAGGGGTGCGGTCTCCGAGTGCGCGCCGGGCTACGCGGACGGCACCCGCCTGTGCACGGTCAGCCAGGTGCCCGGCGCCATGGCCTGCAACGGCGACTCCGGCGGCCCCCAGCTCCGGCGGGACCGGAAGGGGCGATGGGAACTCATCGGCATCACCTCGGGCCCCGGTGCCCCCGGCGTGCGCTGCAGCCAGGGCCCGGGGCTCTACACCAGCGCGCCCGCCCACTCCGGCTGGATCCGGGCGGCGATCGGCGGCACCGGCTGATCGCGGACGGGACCGCTCAGGACGGCACGGCCGGGGAGGTACCAGGGGCGCCGCACCGCGCGCCGGCAGCCGCCCGGCCGGCGGTTTCAGGGACGGTGTAGAAAGGGACCCCGCACGACCGGCGCCGACCGCCCGGTCCGACCCACACTTCCCAGGGGGGAACCACCATGCACACGCACGCGCTCCGAAGAACCCTCGTGTCCCTGCTCGTCGTCTCCGCCTCGGCGGCGGCCCTGGTCCCCGCCGCGGCCGCCCCCGCCGCGGCCGCTCCGGCCCAGTGCCGCGGACCGAAGAGCGGCGTCCTCGCGACGCTCAACCCGGGCCAGCGCCTGGACCCCGGCGCCCGCCTCGTGGACCACGTCAGCACCACCGAACTGGTCATGCAGCCCGACGGCAACCTGGTGCTCTACGCACTCGGCACCCCGGGCGGCTACAAGCTGCCCCTGTGGGCCAGCGGCACGCACGGGAACCCCGGCGCGTACGCCACCATGCAGGCGGACGGCAACTTCGTCGTCTACAAGAAGGACGGCGGCCACGGCAAGGGCGGCGCCCTCTGGCACTCGAACACCCACGGCAGCGGCCCGGGCACGGGCAGCGTCAAGGCCTCCCTCCTCGGCGGCGAGTTCCTCGTCGAGGGCCGCAGCGCCAACCCCCGCTGGTCCACCCGCAGCACGGAGCGGCAGGGCTGGTTCTGCTCCGAGTTCGCGACGGCCGCCGAGGGCTGGTGGACGGGCAACTGGGCCCAGTCCGCGACCGTGTGGCTGGTCCTCCAGCAGGACAACAACCTCGTCATCTACCGCAAGCGGGACGGCAAGGCCATCTGGAGCAGCGGCACGTACGGCGGCAGCCGCCGGGTGACCCTGCAGATGGCTCCGAAGGACCGCGGGGACCTGACGCTCGTCGAGGAGGGCCGCACCACGGCCCGCTGGCGGACGGGCACGGCGAACAACCCCGGTGCCTACGCGCTGCTCCAGGACGACGGCAACTTCGTCGTCTACAAGAAGGACGGCGGCCCCACCAAGGGCGGCGCCCTCTGGCACACCGGCACCTACAACAAGGTCTGACCGGTCCGCACGACGCACACCCCGGGGGCGGGCCGGCACGAGCCGCCCGCCCCTCGGGGCGCCGTGCCGTGGCACGAAGGCGACCCGTCGCCCGGATTCCCCCCTGGCCGGTTAAAGCGCCTCCCCCGTCGACGGCTCGAAGGGCACTTGCCATCCCGATTCCCGATGTGACTTTCTGAGGTCATATGACAACCGCTCGTATTGGGCGGTCGCCGAACGGTGAAGGGGTCATGATGAGCACTGCCAGCACGGCGACAACCGGCGGCGAGGGCACCGAGCCTCCGATCAGCACGGTCGCGGGAACCGGGGTCGCGGGGTTCAAGGGGGAGAACGAGCCCGCCGTCACGGCTCAGTTGAACCGTCCGTACGGGGTCGCGGTGGACAGCACCGGCACCCTCTACCTCTCCGACTACAACAACCACCGCGTCCGGAGGATCACGACCGACGGGAGGATCAGCACCGTCGCCGGGAACGGGGCCGCGGGCTTCAAGGGCGACGGCGGACCGGCCGCCGCCTCCCAGCTGAACTGCCCGCGCGAGATCGCGGTGGACGGCGCGGACAACCTCTACATCGTCGACGCCAACAACCATCGCGTCCGGAAGGTCGCGACCGACGGGACGATCAGCACCGTCGCGGGGAACGGGGCCGCGGGATTCGCCGGTGACGGCGGACCCGCGACCGCCGCCCGGCTGAACCTCCCGTTGGGGGTGGCGGCGGACCGCGCGGGCAACCTCTACATCGCCGAGTACCACAACAACCGGGTCCGGAAGGTCACCGTCGACGGGGTGATCAGCACGATCGCGGGGAACGGGACCGGGGGCTTCAAGGGGGACGGCGGACCGGCGGTCGCGGCCCAGCTCAACCACCCGTACTCGGTGGCCGTGGCCGTGGACGGCTCCGGCGACCTCTACATCGCCGACGCCGACAACAACCGGATCAGGAAGGTCGTGGCCGACGGGACGATCAGCACGGTCGCGGGCACGGGCGTCGGGGGCTTCGGCGGCGATGGCGGCCCGGCGGCCTCGGCCCAACTGAGCTTCCCCGTGGGCTTGGCAGTGGACAGTACCGGCGCCCTCCTCGTCACCGACTACCGCAACAACCGCGTCCGGAAGATCACGACGGACGGCAGGATCGGCACGGTCGCCGGCAACGGCACCGCCGGCTTCGGCGGTGACGACGGCCCGCCGGCCACGGCCCGGCTGAACTGCCCCTACGCCGTGGCCGTGGACTGCGTCGACACCCTCTACATCGCCGACCACGCCAACGACCGGATCCGGAGGATCGCCTCGCCGAAGATGGCCGGACTGCCCGCAGCCGGAACGGTGGTCTCCTGGGCCAGCGTCCGCAGCCGGCTGCGGATGGCGGTCCAGCGGGAGTCCGTCAAGGACGGGGCCGAGATCCACCAACTGCTCGCCGCCCCCAGGGACCACCAGCGGTGGCGGATGATCGTGGCGGGCCAGCACAACGGCGAGGTCCTGTACGCCATCGAGAACGTGCGCAGCGGCAAGGTCCTGGAGGTCGTCGGCGGGGGGTCGAGGAACGGGGCCCCGGTCGCGCAACGCGCCTACGAGGGCGGCGACGCGCACCACCAGCAGTGGCGGCTGATCCCGGTGGGCTCCGCGAGCGACACCCCCCGGGTCTACGAGATCGCGAACCGGAACAGCGGTCTCCTGCTGCGTGTGGACACCAACGCCCACACGGTGATCAAGCAGCACGGGGCGGAGGGCGATCACCGGGACCGGCAGTGGCAACTCCTCCCGGTGTGACGCCCGGCGTCACGGCGCCGGGCGTCACGGAGTCCGGCGTCATGGAGTCCGGCGTCACGGCGTCCGGCGCCTGACACACGAGTGGGCAGGGGCGGCACCGCCCCTGCCCACTCGCTCCGCTCACTCCACTCTCCCGGTCCGACCTCGGAAGTCTCTGCGCGAGGCGCTACTTGGGGTCGGAGGTCTTGTCCGCGGTCGGCTTGTCGGCGGACGGCTTGGACGCCTTCGGAGCTGCGGGCTCCGGGGCCTTGGGGGCCTTGGGCGGCTCGGAGAAGTCACTCTTCCTCGGCCGGCTCGTCAGGTCCGCGTCCTTCTGGAGGTCGCCGTGCCCGGTCACCGTCGTACTCGATTCCCTCATGCCGGCGGACGCCGCCGAGGCCACCGAGCCGGGGTTCCCGGCGAACTGGGACTGCTCACCCGCCGAGGACTGGGTGGTCTGGATGAAGGAGCCCAGGAAACCCAGGATGGCCCGCGCCTCGGGCGACTGCTCCTGCACCACCTTCGACCGGGAAGTGGCCCCGTGGATCGAGTTGTGGAACAGGCTGGCGCTCGTGTCGTCGTACGTGTCCTCGTCGGCGTCCTCGAAGTCGACGCCCGCCCCGGGCTGCGGCTTGGCCCCGTCCGTGGTCACGGAGAAGAGTCCCGCGCCCCTGCCCGCGAAGCCGAAGATGTTGTCGAACACCATGGTCGTCATCCCCTCAAGGCTGTTTGTGCAGCTCTCGATCGCTGCCGGTCAGGCTCTCGCTGTCGAACATCGTGTGGTGGACCTCCAGGGCGGACACGACCTCTGCCAGCCCCTTCATCCGGAAGCCGTTGCCGCCCGCCAGATCGATGTCGCCGATGTCGCGGGCGACCAACCGGTCGAGGCCGGGGTAGTCCCTGCTCTGCGGGGGCGCCAGGACCGCCACCGGTACGTCGTACATCACTGCGAGCAGGCCGGAGAAGGTCACCGGGATCTCGTAGGTGTACTCCTTGCGCGTACGCCGCTGAGTGGCGAGGGTCGCCATCCGGCTGAGGGGCGGAACCTGGCCGGTGATCTGCGACCTCGATGTCCAGCCGGTCGTCAGGGTGCCACCGACGGAAGCCGTGATGGCCAGCGCCAGCTGGGCGTTGAGCTGGGCGTTTCCGGAGGCGCTGCCCGTGGTGGTGAAGGCCAGCGAGTCCGTCACGGAGCCCGTCGCGGATGCCTGGCCCGAGGCCGACGCCCCGTTCGTCATCCCGTTCTTCATGCCGTTCTCGGTGGCGTTCGCGGTGTCGACGCCGATGTTGTCCTTGCTGTTCTGGTTGGTGACGGTGGTCGTGTTCTTGTTCTCCACGTCGTTCTGGAGCTGTGTCTGGAGCTGGGCCTGGACCTGTGTCTGGAGTTGGGCCTGGAGCTGCAGCTGGAGCTGGCTCTGCAACTGGAGCTGGAGTTCCGAGCTGACGCTGCCGCCGAAGGTGAGCTGGGACTGGCCCTGGAGCGACCAGGTGACCGCGTTCGACACGGAGAACTCGACCGAGTCGGTGAAGCTCATCTCGGACGCCAGACTGCGGTTGGCGTAGCTGCGCGAGGAGAACGTGTCGGGCGGCGGCTGCTCGACGTTGCGCCGCTCCTCGATCAGCGGCTCGCCGAGGTTCATGTAGGCGAGCCAGCCCAGCTTGTACGCGGAGCCGGGAAAGACCCCGAAACTCGACTTGTTCAGGGAGAACCCGACCGGCTTGTGACTCACCCCGTCGTCGTCGACGTAGACCAGACCGGGGTGATCCAGTATGGATTGCCAGTTCTGCTCGATGTTGAGTTCCCGCAGGTTCTTCTTCGTCAACGGTTGACGCTTGGCCCGCTCCAGGTTGTACGCGTTGGAAGGCATTTCCCGTCCTCGACCTCGACTGAAATTCGGCCGAACTGCGCCCGGTGAATTCAAGACAGACATTGCGCACGTTCCGGCAATCGAAGTTATCACGGGTCAAGTTGGGCGGAGAGCCCTTCAGGAAATCATCTCCGATCGACCGGTCAAAACTCGCCGACTGCCGTCACATTACAGCCATCGAACACTTGATCCATCTTCGATCACACGATCGAATCATTTCCGTCATTCTCCGACTACCCCGCTCTGAACTGGCCAGTTGCCATCAAACGAGCCATCCCCTCCGGTCATTCCCTGGCTTTCGAATTTATTTCGAGCAGGGCTGTCTGGTCCACGGTAATTCCGCGTGATAGACCACTGGACCGAGCGTCCGAAGCATTGTTCTCCAGGCCAAGAACAGGTGGTTTCCGCGATGTACACCCAAGAACGCACGGCGATGGCGAATTTGGTGGTCGGCGGCCCGGTGGCGGTGAACAGCTATGACAACGCGATCGTGGCGGCACTGCTGGAAAACCGGCCGGTCATGCTCGTCCACGCCTTCAACGGCGGGTACCTCCGGCCCGCCGAATTGAAGGAGGAGAGCCACGACAAGGGGGTCAAGCTGGCCACCGCGCTCGATCCGGCCACGAAGGAGGCGCAGGGACACCTCTGGTACATCACCCCTGGCGGCTTCTTCGGACAGCGGCCGCTGTATTTCATCGAGAGCGCCGCCGGCCAGGTGACGCCCAAGCCCGCCGGTGCCGGCTCGACCGGCGGCGGACTCGGGGACGACGGGCTGCCGAAGCCACAGCGGCGACGCATCACCGCCCACCAGGAAGCCCCGAAGAGCACCGCCGACACCCTCCAGGTCGGTCTCCCCGACAAGGTCGGCGACAAGTGGCGCGGCAAGAACGGCGCCCAGGAGGACACCCAGCTCTGGGTGGTCACGGTGACGCCGTGGGGCGGGATCACCTTCGTCCCGATCACCCACCCCGACGCGATCCTCGGGTTCAAGGACTTCGCGGTGACGGCCGACGCCGAGGCACGGCTGACCTACAACTGGGGCGGGGACTTCACCGGGACGGTCATCAACACCTTCTACCCGCGGCTGCCCAACGAGTGGAACGTCCCGTACCACCACGTCTTCACGTGATCCGCGGCCCCCGCCCCGCCCCGCCACCCGTCCCGAGCCATCGCCCGTACCGTCTGGAAGAGGCACCACGATGTCCCTGCCCACGGAAGAACTGAAGCTGGAGATCGTCAACGCCGCCACGGGAAAGCCCCTCGGCGCCAAGGCCTCGCCGAGCGCGGACGGGGCACTCGTCGTCCGCGACTTCCCCGATGACGGTCCGCGCCCGGAGCGGTGGCAGTTCACCCCCGTGCCGCCCGCGAAGGGTGGGCCGCCGGCGGCCGAGCAGGAGCAGGCGTACGTGATCCGCAACGCCACCGGCGGCAAGGTGCTCGACAACCCCGCCACCGCCGATCGCGGCGTCCGCCAGGGGGACGCCGTCGCCGGCCGGAAGAGCCAGCAGTGGCACCTCGTGCCCGTCCCGGGCGAGCCGGGCCTCTATTTCATCGAGGGACTGGCCGACGGCTCCATCCTCGACCTCGGCGAGCCCGGCGAGGCCGACACCCGGGTCGTGCTGAGCGCACACGACGAGAACGCGGCGAGCCAGCGGTGGCGGCTGGTCCCGACCGAGCCCGAGCGAAGCAGTGACGCCGTGCTCCGGTGGGCGCCGCTGAGCCACTGGAACGGCCGCAGGTCCTGGCGGCTCGACTACTCGACCGCGCTGCGGCCCACGACCGACGCGACCCCCTCCTTCAGCGACATGCTGCTGGTTCTCGAAGCGTTCGGGAGTGACGAGAGGGCCGGTGGCTGGAAGAGCGAGGGGGCGGCCGGCAGCCCCGGGCAGCCGAGTTGGTGGGCCGGGCCCGGCGCGCGGTTCCTCGTCGGGACCACGAGCGAGGGGCGCCACGACATCGTGGGGCTGCGGCCCGCGAAGGGGGCCGTGGCCGCGACCGGCCGGGGCGACGGCACCTTCGTCGAGGAGGAGCGCGTCCTGGTCGCTCCCGTTCCCTCTCCGAACCCCGCCGACCTGTGGACCTTCGCGGACATCACGGGCGACGGACGGGCCGACGCGATCGTGCTCGCCGCCGACGGGGTCCGGGTGTCCCTTCAGGGGGAGGACGGGAAGTTCGCGCCGGCCGGCGGCGAGGTCGTCCTCAAGTCCTTCGGGCACGGCAAGGCGGCCGGTGGCTGGCTCGCCGAGAAGCACCCCCGCTTCCTCGTCGACACCACCGGCGACGGACGCGTCGACATCGTCGGCTGCCACGACGACGGCGTCCGTGTGTCGCTCCAGGACGAGAAGGGGAAGTTCGCGCCGCTCGCCGAGGAGCCCGTCCTCCGAGCCTTCGGGCACGGGGAGAAGGCGGGTGGCTGGCTCGTCGACGAGCATCCCCGCTTCCTCGTGGACACCACCGGCGACGGACGCGCCGACATCGTCGGCTGCCACGCCAACGGCGTCTGGGTGTCCCTCCAGGACGAGGAGGGTGTCTTCGCCGACCCCCTCTACGTCATGGACGAGTTCGGGGTCGACCAGGGGTGGACCTCGGTCGCGGAGCACCCCCGGTTCCTGCTCCGGACCACCACGGACAAGGCAGCCGACCTGGTCGGCTTCGGCCCGCGGGGAGTGGTGGTGTCACGCGGACGCGGGGACGGCACCTTCGAGCCCGCCCGGCTTGTCCTGAACGACTTCGGACAGGCCCAGGGCTGGACGGGCAAGAAGCACCTCCGGTTCCTCGCCGACCTCACCGGCGACGGCAACCAGGACATCGTCGGCTTCGGCGACGAGGGGGTGTGGGTGTCGCACGGCCGCGGCGACGGTCGTTTCGACCGGGCCCAGTTGGTGTGCCGGGGGTTCGGGTACAACGAGGACGCCGGCGGCTGGCGGGTCGACCGCCATCCCCGCTTCCTCGCCGACGTCACCGGTGACGGACGCGTCGACATCGTGGGCTTCGGCGGTCCGGGCGTGTACGTGGCCCGCAACCTCTTCCGCCGCTTCCGTACCCGCTGACCCACGCCCCACCGGCCCTCCGCCCGACCACCGCGGGCCCCCGGGAAGCCCGCCCGCTTCCGGGGGCCCGCGGCATGCCCCGGCACCCGACGGCAGCGGCTCGGCCCGTTCTCATCGGCGCCGTCCTCGCCGAACCACTCCCGGTACCGGGCGCTCGGCACACCCCCCGTCGCCGCACATCGCCAGGAGGTGGTCAAGCCCCTCCTCAGCGGCCCGGGCCGGCCGTGTGCGGGGTGACCAGGCCCGTCTCGTAGGCGGTGATGACCAGCTGGGCCCGGTCCCGGGCTCCGAGCTTGGCCAGCAGCCGGCCGATGTGGGTCTTCACCGTGCCCCGGCTCAGCGTCAGGTGTTCGGCGAGTTCCGTGTTCGACAGGCCCTGCGCGATCAGCAGCAGCACCTCGCGCTCCCGCCCGGTCAGCTCGCCCAGGCCCTCCGCCACCACCGCGCCGTGCGGGCGCCGCGCGAACTCGGACACCAGCCGCCGGGTCACCGAGGGGGCCAGCAGGGCCTCGCCCGCGGCCACCACGTGGATCGCGTCCAGCAGCGCGGCCGGCGGAGTGTCCTTCAGCAGGAAGCCGCTGGCCCCGGCGCGCAGCGCCGCGTACACGTACTCGTCCAGGTCGAAGGTGGTCAGGATCAGCACCCGGACCTCCGGCCGGGCCGCGACGATCCGGCGGGTCGCCTCGATGCCGTCCATCTCCGGCATCCGGACGTCCATGAGGACCACGTCGGGCCGTCCCGCGGCGGCCAGCTCCACCGCCTCGACCCCGTTCGACGCCTCACCGGTCACGCTCAGCCCGGGCGCCGTCTCCACCAGCACCCGGAAGCTCCCGCGCAGCAGCGCCTGGTCGTCGACGATCAGCACCCGCGTCATGCGCCGGCCCCCAACGGCAGCCGGGCCGAGACCCGGAAGCCTCCCCCGGGCCGGGGACCGGCGGTGAACTCGCCCTGGTACATGGCCACCCTCTCGCGGATTCCGGTGAGGCCGTGGCCCGGTGTGTGACCGGACAGCACCTCACCCTCGTTGACGACCGTGATGCGCAGATCGCGCGTCACCGTGACCCGGCAGGCGGTCGGGGCCGCGTGCTTGATCACATTGGTGACCGCCTCCTGCACGATCCGGTACGCCGCCAGCTCCAGCCCCGGGGCGAGCGGCGGCAGTTCGGCGAGGTCCAGGGTGACCTCGACCCCGGCCCGGGCCGCGTGGTCGGCGACCGCGGCCAGATCGGACAGGCCCGGCGCGGGACCGGTCCCGGCCCCGGCCCCGGTCCCGGCCCCCGTCTCCGCCCGGCCCTCCGGGGTCCGGAGCACGGCCAGGGTGCTGCGCATCTCGGCGAGGGCCTGGCGGCCCGTCTCCTCGATGTGCCGCAGCGCCTCCTGGGTCTCCTGCGGCCGTACGGCGGCCACGTGTCCGGCGATCGCCGCCTTCACCGTGATGACCGACAGGCTGTGGGCCACGATGTCGTGCATCTCCCGGGCGATGCGCAGCCGTTCCTCGGACACCGCCCGCTCGGCCAGCTGGAGCGCCGTCCGCTCGGCGAACGCCCGCCGCTCGCGGACGTAGAAGCCGATGCCCCCCGGCGCCGCGAGCGCGAGCAGCACCAGGGGCCACGGACCCACGTCCCGGGCGACGAGCAGCCCCGCGGCAGCCGAAGCCGCCAAGGGCTCCCACCGGCCGCCGAGCACCGCCGTGTAGAGGACCGGCGCCAGGCACGCGTACGGCGCCGGGCTCGCGTAGTCCGGGACCGTTCCGGTGGCGAAGGCGACGACGACCGCGGCGAGCACCACGGCGAAGGCGGACAGCGGGTACACCCGCCGCACGGCTACCGGCCCGCCCATCGCCACGGCCAGCGCCCAGGACGCCACGACCGGTTCCGGCGAGGGCGGCTCCCGGACCGCCAGGTGGGCGGCGAAGACCAGAGCGGGCGCGAACACCGCGTCGGCCGCGATCAAGCGCTGTCGGCTGAGGATCATCCCGCCGACGGTAGCCGACCGGCCGCGGCCGCGGATCGGACCAGGGGCCGATGCCGAAGACCCGACCGTGCTCCGATGTGCCGCCCCCCGCCCCGGCGACAGGCTTCGGCCCATGATCTCCGTCAACGCACTGACCAAGAGGTACGGCGGCACGCTCGCCGTCGACCGGCTGTCCTTCGAGGTGGAGCCGGGCCGGGTGACGGGCTTCCTGGGTCCCAACGGCTCCGGCAAGTCCACCACCATGCGGGCGGTCCTCGGCCTCGACGCCCCCACCTCGGGCGAGGCCCTGGTCAACGGGCGCCCCTTCGCCACCTCGTCCTCCCCGATGCGCGAGGTGGGCGCCCTGCTCGACGCCGGAGCCGTCCACGGCGGACGCCGGGCCGCCGACCACCTGCGCTGCCTGGCATGGAGCAACGCGATCGCGCCCTCACGGGTCCCGGAGGTGCTGGAGCAGGTCGGGCTGGGAGGAGCGGGCCGCAAGCGGGTCAAGGGCTTCTCGCTCGGGATGAAGCAGCGCCTGGGCGTGGCCGCCGCCTTGCTCGGCGACCCGGGGATCCTCGTCTTCGACGAGCCCGTCAACGGCCTGGACCCGGACGGGATCCGGTGGATCCGCGGCCTGATGCGCTCGCTCGCCGCCGAGGGGCGGACCGTGCTGATGTCCAGCCACCTGATCACCGAGATGGCCCTCACCGCCGACCACGTCGTGGTCATCGGCCGGGGCCGGCTGATCGACTCCGCGCCGGTGGCCGAACTGGCCCGGCGCTTCGGCTCCCTGGAAGACGCCTACGTCCGCCTCACCGAGACCAGCGTGGAGTACCGATGAAGACCGTGTCCCTCAGCAGCGTCGTCGCGTCCGAGTGGCTGAAGCTGCGCACCGTCCGCTCCACCTACGCCCTGCTCGGCGCCGGCGCCGGGATCCTGCTCCCGGCGGCCGGCATCTCCGCCGCGATGATCGCCGACTGGGACGGCTCCACCGCCGAGGCGCGGGCGCTGTTCGCCGCCGCCGACCCGGGCGTGCTGGTCATGCCGTTCGCGCAGTTCTGCCTGGCGGCGCTGGGCGCGCTGGCGATCACCTCGGAGCACGCCACCGGGATGATCCGCACGAGCTCGGTGGCCGTCCCGGGCCGGCGCCGGCTGTTCGCGGCCAAGGCGGTGGTCGTCGCCGCCCTGGGCCTGGCGGCCGGGCAGTTCATCGCGCTGGCCTCCATGGCGGCCGGCCACCTCCTGACGGGGGACCGGCCCGCTCCCATCGCCGCCGGCACGGGCCTCGCCGACGCCGTCCTGCAGGGGCTGCTGCTGGCAGCCTCCGCCCTGGTGGGGCTGGGGCTGGGGGCGCTGATCCGGTCCACGGCCGGGACGTTCACGGCCCTGGCGGCACTGCTCTTCGTACTGCCGGCGCTCGCGGCGTTCCTGCCCTGGGACGTGACGGCGTACATGCTCCCCGACCTGGCCGCACTGGACGCCGGGCCGGCCCTGCTCGCGATGGCCGGGTACGGCGGAGCCGCGCTGGCGGCCGGGGCGGCGGCGGGCCGGCACCGCGACGTGTGAGGCGGCGAGCCCGTCCGGCGCCCGCCCGCGTCCCGTCACCTGAACAGCAGCCCGGTGAGCGACCGGAAGACCTCCTCGGGGTCCTGGTCGTCCACCGGGCCGTTCAGGTTCCGGCTCAGCAGCAGGGTGGCGAAACCGTGGGCCAGGCTCCAGGCCGCGACCCCCGCCAGCCGGGCGTCGTCCCCCCGTCCCGCATCGGGCAGCCGGGCGACCCCCATGCGCAGTTGCTCGCCGGCACGCTGCCTGGCGGCCGTCAGGTCCGGGTCGTCCTCGCGCAGCAGTTCCGGCTGGAACATCACCTGGAAGTGCGCCGGATGCGTCATGGCGAACCGCACGTAGCGCACGCCCCGTTCCCGCAGTTCCGACGCGTCCGCGAGGGCTTCGGCGAGCAGGCCGTAGCCCTCCGCCGCGATCGCGGTGAGCAGGCCCGTCCGGTCCTTGAAGTGGTGCGCCGGCGCGGCGTGCGAGACGCCGGCCCGGCGGGCGAGGTCGCGCAGGCTCAGGGCGCCGGGGCCCTCGGCGGCGATGACGTCGAGGGCCGCGGTCAGGACGGCGTGGCGCAGATCGCCGTGGTGGTAGGTGCGCTGGCTTGTCACGGTGAACAGACTACGCCGGATCTAGTCGTTGACAAGTTGGGGCGGCGCGAGCAATCTAGTCATCGTCAAGTTCAAGGCGGCCGAGTCCCGGCCGAGTCCCGGCCGAGTCCGGCCGAGGCCCCGATGGACCGGCGAACCTGCTGAGGAGACGTCATGACGCACCAGAACCCCGTGTCGAACGGAATCGAGCTCGGTCGCGTACGCCACGTGTGGCAGCTGCTCGAACCGCTGCACGCCGTGCTCTACTTCGCGCCGGAGGCCCTCGAAGAAGCGGCCGCCCTGGGCTTGGAGACCGGTGAGCGGTGGCCGAGCTACTTCGCCTGGCGGGCCGCACCGCTGGGGGCGGCCGGGCCCGATCGGGTGGGGTCCGCGTTCTACAGCTTCAGCCCGGAGATGGTCGGGCGCTACATCCCCGCCGCCTGGGACGTGGCGTCCCCCGAAGCCGTCCTGGCCGCCCGCGGGCGCGCCGTCGACCGTGCCTACCGTGCGCTCCTGGGAGACCGCGTCGACAGCCCCGAGCTGGCCGAGGCCGCGAGCCTGGCCCGCCGTGCGGCCGAGGCGGCCGACGTCGAGGGCCGCCCGCTCGCCGCCGCCAACGCGGCCCTGGCGTGGCCGAGCGCCCCGCACCTCGTGCTCTGGCATGCCGCGACGATCCTGCGCGAACACCGCGGCGACGGCCACGTCGCGGCGCTCCGTGCCGCGGGGCTCGACCCGGTGGAGGCGCTCGTGTCGTTCGCCGCGATCGGGGCGGCGCCGGAGGAGACCTTCCAGAGCCGGCGGTGGAGCGCCCCGGACTGGGCCGCCGCGCGCGAGCGCCTCGTACGACGGGGCCTGCTGGAGCCCGACGGCCCCGTGACGGCCACCGAGGCCGGCCGCGCGCTGCGCGCGGAGGTCGAACGGCGTACGGACGAACTCGCCGCCGGGCCGTGCGAGGCGCTGGGCTCCGAGGACCTGGCCCGGCTCGCGACGCTGCTCGGCGACTTCTGGCTCGCGGCGATCGGCTCGGGGCTGCTGCCCATGACCACCACGCTGGGAATCGGCAAGGCCTGACCGCCTCGTGGGCCCGCCCTCCCCAAAGCCGCGCCCCAGCTGTTCTGTCCCGGGAGGTCGTGGACGGGCGATCAGCTCTGCGTCTCCTCGCGGCGTTCAACAGCGGCCGCATCGGGTACGAGGAGCAGCTTGCCGGTGGTGCGCCGAGCCTCCAGATCGCTGTGGGCCCGGGCGGCCTCGGACAATGCGTAGCGGCCCGTCACGGTGACCTCAAGAGCCTTGGAGCGCACCCACTCGAACACATCGGCGGCCCGTCGGAGCAGTTCGGACCGATCGGCGATGAAGTGCCCGAGGCTGGGCCGGATCAGGGTCAGCGAACCGCCGTGGGCGAGCCGCATCGGATCGAACGGCGGCACGGCACCACTTGCCGCGCCGAAGAGCACGAGATGGCCGCGGGGCCGCAGGCTGGCGAGGCTCGCATCGAAGGTGTGCGCGCCGACGCCGTCGAAGACGACCGGCAGCCCCTGACCGCCGTTGAGCCGCCTCACCTCGGCTGCGAGATCGTCGACCGCGGAGGAGAGGATCACCTCAGCGGCCCCGGCACGCTTCGCAAGCTCGGCCTTCGCCGTGGTCGACGTCGTGCCGATCACCCTGCCGCCGAGATGGGTGATGAGCTGGGTCAAAAGCAGCCCCATGCCACCGGCGGCCGCATGCACGAGCACCGTGTCGCCCCCCTGAACCGGGTAGGCGTCCTTGACGAGATAGTGCGCGGTCATGCCTTGGAGGAGCACAGCGGCGGCTGTCTCGAAGCCGATGTCGTCGGGCAGCGGCACCAGCCGGGAGGAGTTCACGACGGCCCGCTCGGCATACGTGCCGGGAATCTCCACCCAGCCGACCCGGTCCCCGACTGCGACGTCAACGACGCCGGGTCCGACTTCGACGACCGTGCCGGCGCCCTCAGCGCCCGGGGTGAAGGGCAGCGGGAGGCTGTACCGGCCCTCGCGGTGGTAGACGTCGAGGAAGTTGACCCCGGATGCGGCGACCTCCACGACCGCCGCGCCCGGACCCGGCCGCGGCTGGTCCACCTCGGCCTCCTGCAGCACCTCGGGACCGCCCACTTCGTACACCTGAATCGCTCGCATGACCCTCCAATTGACTGCTCATCCACCGCCAACCCCGTTGAAGGCGGTCCGATTCCCGGCAAACGCAAGCAGCAGGGCCGGCTGATCTCCATCCGCGTCCATCCGCAAGCCGCGTCCCCAACCCGACGAGGCAATACGGCTAGCGCGGGTAGCGGACCACCAGGAGGGCTTCGACGTCCTCCGCCACCGCCTCGTACAGGTGCGGGACATCGGCCGGCCAGTGCGCGTGCCCGCCCGGGCCGACGACCGGGCCGGGGGCGTGGGCCGGGCCGACCCGGGCGTGGCCGGTGAGGACGATGATGTGCTCCGTGGTCCCCGGGGCGTGAGCGGCGGACTCCTGCGCCGTGCCGGCCCGGATCCGGATCCGGTAGGTCTCGGTGACCGCGGCCGGGTCCTCGAAGCGCTCGGTGAGGACCGCGTCCACGGCCCGGCCGGAGACCTCCTCGGGGGACGGGGCGGGGAGTCGCGGGGCGGTGGCGTGCAGCACGCTGCTCAGCGGCACGCCGAGCGCGGTCGCCAGGGCGTAGAGGGTTTCGAGGGTCGGGTTGCGCCGCCCGGCTTCGAGTTCGGACAGGGTGCCCTTGCCGACAGCGGAACGGCGGGCCAGCTCGGACAGCGAGAGCCCGCGCGCCTCCCGCAGTTCCCGGAGCCGTGATCCGACACGGCCGGCCATGTCCGCGTCCATGCCTTCTCCCGTCCCTTCCTTTCCTTGATTCTGTCGTCCCGCACGGCCTATCGTTCCATAAACAGAACGTTCTGTATACGGAACGATCGAGCGCCGGCACCGGCACTCGATGCCCTGGAGCGGAGAAGCCAGATGAAGTCCCAGAACGACACACCCCTGCCCCTGCCCGACCGGTGCGCTCCGGTGGCCGAGGTCCTCGCGGCCGCCGGCCTGCCGGACCGGATCCGCGTGCTCGACGCATCCGCCCGCACGGCGGCCGAGGCGGCGGCGGCCCTCGGTTGCGCGGTGGGAGCCATCGCCAACAGCCTGGTGTTCCACTCGGGCGGTGAGCCCGTGCTCGTCATGACCAGCGGCGGACACCGGGTGGACACCGCCGCGCTCGCCGCGCGGTGGGGACGCCCCGAACTGCGGCGCGCCACACCGGAAGAGGTGCGCGCTGCCACCGGCCAGGCGATCGGGGGCGTCGCGCCCGTGGGCCATCCCCGGCAGCTGCCGACGGTGGTCGACGAGTCCCTCGGCGGCCACGACCGGATCTGGGCCGCGGCGGGCACACCTCACACGGTGTTCTCCACGACCGCGGCCGAACTGCTCCTGCTCACGGGCGGCCGGCTGCTGCCCGTCGGCCCGTGACGAGTACGTCCGTCGGCCGGGGGCCGGACCTGACCGGACAGGTGGCGGTGGTCACGGGCGGCTCGGCCGGACTGGGGCAGGCCATCGCCGAGGGGCTCTCGGCGGCCGGCTGCACGGTGGTGCTGGCCGGGCGGCGGGAGGACGCCTGCCGCCGCGCAGCGGCCCGGATCGCCGGCCGGACGGAGGGCTCCGCCCTGGGACTGGCCTGCGACGTGACCGACGAGGCCGGGGTGCGCCGCCTGGCCGGCACCGTACTCGCGGAGTACGGGCGCCTGGACGTCCTCGTGACCAGCGCCGGGATCCAGGCGCGCGGGGAGCTGGAGGCGCTCGACGCGGCCACGTTGCGGCACTGCCTGGACGTGAACGTCGTCGGCACCTTCCTCGCCTGCCAGGCCGTCGTACCGGCGATGCGGGAGGCCGGGTACGGCCGGATCGTCACCCTGGCCAGCGCGCTCGGCCTCGTCGGGGCCGCGGGCCGGGCCGGCTACGCGGCGAGCAAGGGCGCCGTGGTCCAGCTCACCCGCAGCCTCGGCGCCGAACTCGCGGGCACCGGCATCTGCGTGAACGCACTGGCCCCGGGACCGTTCCGGACTCCGATGAACGAAGGCGCCGACGACGACCCCCGCGTCCGCGAATTCCTCCGTCACCAGGTCCCGATGGGACGCTGGGCCGAGCCCGGCGAACTCGTCGGCGCAGCCCTCCTGCTCGCCTCCCCGCAGGCCTCGTACCTCACGGGCGCCGTCCTGCCGGTCGACGGCGGCTGGACGGCGCACTGAGCGGGGGCGGAACCCGAAAGCGGAGGCGCGCCGTCGGCAAGAGCTTGATCTGAAGCGCGATTGAGGTTCTATTGTGGCGTCTAAATGATCATCGGATGAGAGGGGGGTGTGCCCCATGATCCTCGTGACCGGAGCCACCGGAAACATAGGAAGTGCCCTGCTGAAGGAGCTGCACGCGCACGGTGCGGGGCCGCTGAGGGGGCTCACCCGGGATGCCGCAAAGGCCGTCTTCCCCGATGGGGTCGAGGCCGTGGAGGGCGACTTGGCGGAGCCGGCGACGTTGGAGCCCGCGCTGAAGGGGGTGCGCTCGCTGTTCCTCGTATCGCGTCTGGGCCCGGACGCCGACGTACTCGACGCCGCGCGGCAGGCGGGCGTGGAGCACGTCGTGCTGGTGTCGTCCATCACCGTCCAGACCCACCCGCACCTCGGCCCCGCCGGCGAGAACCTGGCGGTGGAGGAACTGCTCAAGGCGAGCGGCATGGCCTGGACGATCCTGCGGCCGACGCAGTTCGCCTCGAACACCCTGATGTGGGCGGCTTCCGTCCGCGGCCACGAGACCGTCCGCGCGCCGTACGCAGAGACCGCGCTGCCGACCATCCACCCCGCGGACATCGCGGCGGTGGCGCGGGTGGCACTGACCGAGCCCGGCCACCGCGGGCACACGTACGCCCTGACCGGTCCGGAGCCGGTGTCCGCCCGGCAGCAGGTCGAGGCCATCGGGGCGGCGCTGGGCCGGGAGGTCTCCTTCGCCGAGATCACTCGCGCGCAGGCCCACGCACAGATGGCCGCGGTCTTCGGCGAGGAGGCTGCGGACGCGGTGCTCGACGTCACGGGCGGAGACGTGAACGAGGAGCTGCTGATGGTGCGGGACACGGTCCCACAGCTCACCGGAGCGCCCGCCCGCCCGTTCCGGCAGTGGGCCGAGGAGAACGCCGCCGCCTTCCGCTGAACCGCCTGGGCGGCGCTGCGCCGTGGCGTCACCCCACCTCGTGCCATGGATCGTCCGGCGGCGTGGAGTTCCCCGGGGGGAGTCCGGCGGCCGGGTGCTCCTCGTCCTCCTCCGAAGGCAGCGAGTCCCATTCCGTCCAGGCGCCGTCACGCGGCACCATGAACAGCGGGCGCGATCGGAGGGCCTCCCCGACCGGTTGCGCGCGCATGACAGTGGCGGTGCGGTGCGGTGGAGCCGACACGGCGTCAGCGCGTCCCTCCGTGGCTAGACTGCCGGTCATGCGTCCCATGACCCAAGAGGAACGAGAGGCCTTCCTCGCGGAACCGTATGTGGGCATCCTGAGCGTCACGGCCGAACCGGAACGTGCCCCCCTGACCACCCCGATCTGGTACGAGTACCAGCCGGGCGGGTTCGTCAAGGTGATCACGGCCCCCGGCGCGCGCAAGACCCGGCTCATCGAGGAGGCGGGCCGGTTCGCGTTGTGTGCGCAGGTGGCCGAGATCGAGGACTACCGCTACGTGTCCGTGGAAGGTCCGGTGACCGAGGTCCGGCCGACCTCGAAGCAGGAGCGTTTCGACATGGCCGCGCGCTACATGGGCGCCGCCGCCGCCGACTACGTGAACGCGACGGAGGAGTCCGCGGCCGACTACGTCGCGATCCACATGCGGCCCGAACGGTGGAACACCTTCGACTTCCGGAGGCTGCCCGACTGACCGCCGTCGCCCGGGAGGGTGACATGATTGAGCCGTCGAAGCGGCCCGGGCACCCGGGTCGTCCGGTCCAGGACGACTTCACCAACGGCTGCATGGGCAGGGCTTTCCACAGTGATCCCCCGAACGCGTACCGCGGACGCTCTCCGTGGCAGCAGGAGCGGGGCGGCGGTCGGCGCGGTCGCGGCGGCCGCGGTCCTCGCTCTCGCCACCGGCTGTGGCTCCGGCTCGGACGCATCGGGCGTCCGCGCCACGAGCCGCCCGGTGAAGGACACCGGCATCACCGCCGAGCCGGGCGAGCGCTTCACGCTCACCGTCGGCCAGAACGCCTCCACCCGCGAGTACTGGTACCTGGTCGACCCGGAGCCCGACGGTTCCGTGCTGCTCAGCCGCGGCCAGGTCTACGCGGCGGCCTCCGGCGGCGGCGCCGGTGCCGGAGGCCGGCTCACCTTCACCTTCGAGGCCAAGGGCAAGGGAACCACGCAGTTCACCCTGCTGCACTGCACGTTCACCACCTGTCAGGGCAACAACGCCTCCCTGCCCCCCGCGACGACCGGGCCCTCGGCCATGCCCACCACGGCAGCGGCACCCCCCGCGCAAGCACCCGAGCGCATCACCTACACCGTGACCGTCCGCTGAGCCGGTCCAGCGCGAACGACCGCGCCGCGCCGGCGCGCCCCGCGCCGGGTCATCTGTGAAGATTCCGCGAACGACCCAACCCGCGCCAACAGTCTGATCATCTTCCCGGCCGAGTCCGTCCCGCCACCCCCGAAGTGACGGCTCGTGACCGAGGAGATCCGCATCCCCATGAAGCTCCCCCACAAACGCCGCGCGGAACGCACCGACGCCACCGCAAGCCCGGAGCAGCGCCGAGAGCCGCAGCGCGCCCTGCGCCCCCGGCGGCGTCCCGGGCGGCGCCGGGCCAAGAGCCGCGGCAGGGCCGTCCGGAAGGCCCGTCGCCCCCTCGTCGACTTCCCCCGGCGCGGCCGGCGGGGCCTGCGGCGCTGGACGCCCTCCTGGAAGCTGGCCTCCGGCCTGTTACTGCTCTTCGCCGCCGGCCTCGCCGGCCTCTTCGCCGCCGTCTACGCACAGGTCGAGATCCCGGACCCGCACGACTCCGCGAGCCGCCAGGGCACCGTCTACTACTGGGCGGACGGCAGCCGGATGGTGAGCGTCGGCGATGTGAACCGGCAGGACGTGAAGCTCTCCCAGGTGCCCGAATCCGTCCAGCGCGCCGTCATCGCGGCGGAGAACGCGGACTTCTACAGCGACTCGGGCGTCTCGCTGGCGGGCATCGGCCGCGCCGCCGTCAACATCGTCAAGGGCGAGGAGACCCAGGGCGGCTCGACGATCACCCAGCAGTACGTGAAGAACACCTACCTGAGCCAGGAGCAGACCGTCCAACGGAAGATCAAGGAGCTCTTCCTCTCCCTCAAGGTCAGCAACCAGCGGCCCAAGACGGAGATCCTGGAGGGGTACCTCAACACCTCCTGGTTCGGACGCGACGCGTACGGCGTCCAGGCAGCCGCGTACGCGTACTACGGAATCCCCGCCAAGGACCTGAACCCCAGTCAGGGCGCGCTGCTCGCCGCCGTCCTCAAAGGGGCCGAGAGCTTCGACCCGTCGCTCGGCCCCGGCAACCGCCAACGCGCCGAGGACCGCTGGAAGTGGATCCTGGACCGCCAGGTCGCCACGGGCTCGATGAGCGCCGCGGAACGCGCGAAGCACACGGAATTCCCCGAGCCGAAGCCCCCCGTCAAGCCGACCAGCCAGGCCGGGCAGACGGGCTACCTCGTCGACATCGCCAACAAGTACCTCAAGAGCCGCGCGGGCATCACCGGCAAGGACCTGGCCGCCGGCGGCTACAGCATCCACACCACCTTCGAGAAGGACAAGGTGCAGGCGCTGGCCAAAGCCGTCGAGCAGGTGCGCGCGGAGCGACTGGACCCGACGAAGCGCCCCGAGGACCAGGACGTCCAGGTCGGTGCCGCCTCGATACGCACCGGGGACGGCGCGATCGTCGCGGTCTACGGAGGCTCCGACGCGGTCGAGCACTTCACCAACAACGCGGACACCTCGGGCGTGCCCGCGGCCTCGGCGTTCAAACCCTTCGTCTACGCCGCCGCTCTGGAGCAGGAGCCCGACGGCGGGAAGCGCCCCGCCGAGAGCGCCGCCCCGGACTCCCCGACGCCGACGCCGACGCCGACGCCCGCGCCCACCGGACCGGCGACGGAATCCGCGAAGCTCCACGCGGGGCTCGTCGACTCCGACCACGCACCGTTCGTGGAGAGCGGCAAGAAGACCGGCCTGAAGAAGGTCAGGGACATCGCGGTCGCGACGGGACTGCGCGAGGACAGCATGGCCAAGCTGGAGCCGACCTTCTCCATCGGCACCTCCACCCCCAGCGCCGTCCGGCTGGCCGGGGCCTACACGGCCTTCGTCAACCAGGGCCGGGCCACCGAACCCCACTCGGTGACCAGGGCCGAGCGGAACGACGTCGCGGTGGGCGGCCTGGACCGGCCCAGACCGCGCCGGGCGATGAGCCCCGAGACGGCCGCGACGGTCGGCGCGGCGCTCCGCCAGGTGAGCTGGAGCACCCTCGGCCCCCCGCAGGACCAGCGGAACCGGCTTCCCTCCTGGGCGGGCAAGACCGGTCCGAACGACCGCATGAACTCCGCCTGGTTCATCGGCGCGACCCCGGAACTGAGCACGTCGGTCGCGATGTTCCGCACGAAGCCCGACGTCCCGCAACTGCTGCCCATGCAGGGCGTGGGCGGCCCCGACTCCGATCGGGGCAGCGCCTTCCCACCGCTGATCTGGAAGGCCTACAACGAGTCCGCGGCGCCCGCGGAGGCCCCCCGGGACCACCCGTGAGCAGCTCGCGGCGTACGCGCCTGCGCCGCCGGTCCGGCGTACCGTGGCGGTCGGCGGAGAGGACGCGTGCGTCGGGCACCGGACCGGAAGGACGCGCTGATGCCCCTGAACCCCATCGACCCGCAGATCACGGCCCTGCTGGAGCAGTTCGGGCTGTCCGGGCCGCCACCCGCCACCCCGCCCACGGTGGAGCAGATGCGGGCCGGCAACCGCATGCTGTCGCTCGCCGTGGCACCGGACCCGCCGATCGAGGTGGCCTCGGTCCGGGACGACCGTCTGGCCGGCGTGCCCGTGCGGATCTACCGGCCCGAGGCGGCCGGGCCGGTACCCACGGTCGTCTTCATCCACGGCGGCGGGTTCGTCGTCGGTGACCTCGACACCCACGACGGGGTCTGCCGCCGCCTGTGCAGGGACCTGGGCGCGGTCGTGGCCGGCCCCGACTACCGCCTCGCCCCCGAGCACCCCTTCCCCGCCGCGTACGAGGACTGCCTGGCCGTGGCCCGCCACGTCGCCGACCACCCGGCCGGCTTCGGCGGCGGTCCCCTCGCCGTCGCCGGAGACAGCGCCGGGGCGAACCTGGCCGCCGGGGTGGCCCTCGCCTTCCGGGACGAGGGCCGGCCCCTGGCCGCACAACTGCTCGCCTACCCCGCCACGGACCTGCGGACCGGCATCGGCCACCCCTCCCGGAGCGAGTGCGCCACCGGCTACCTGCTGACCACGGCCGAATGCGAGAACGACATCCGCCTCTACCTCGCCGACGACCCCACCGCAGGCACCCGCGCACCGGCCTCACCCCTGCTCGCCGAGGACCTGACGGGCCTGGCCCCCGCCATCGTCGGATGCGGCGAGCTCGACCCGCTGCGGGACGAGGGCCTGGCCTACGCCGACGCACTCGCCGCCGCCGGCGTACCGGTCGCCAGGCACGTCTACCCCGGCCTGATCCACGGGTTCATCAACTACGACACCCGCTCCCGGGCGGCCGACGCGGCCGTCACACAGATGTACACGGAGCTGGGCCGGCTGCTGCGCCCGTGACCGGCGGCGAGCGGAGCCCGCCCGCCGGCGTGGCCCCGGCCCCACTTCCGTGGTCCCGTGAACATCTGGGACGCGGCGGTGCTACCGGTGACTTGGCCAGTGCACCGGGCTTCAGCCCGGTGGTGAAGGCCATCCTCGGCCCGGAGGCGCGCAGCGCCGGAGTTCGCTCCGCCT
>NZ_JBWKEZ010000008.1:168570-213361 GCF_056434525.1 Streptomyces sp. NPDC044002 | reverse complement strand
CCACCCCGCCCCACCCCGCCCCACCCCGCCCCACCCCGCCCCACCCCGCCCCACCCCGCCCCACCCCGCCCCACCCCGCCCCACCCCGCCCCACCTCCTCCACCCCGCAAGACCGGCGTGCGGAGACCCACCGGATTCGCGTACGGTTGACGGTCGCCCATGCACGTCAGAAGGGGGCCTTGGTGGCCGCGCAGAATGCCGCTGTCGACAGCACGGCGGATTCCGTTCGCGATCGGGAGATCGCGGTCGAGCAGACGCATCTCGATCAGGTGTACCGACGCCTTGAGGAGAAGATCCACGAGGCCGAGTTCCTCATGAACGACGCCGCCAAGCGCGGCCAGGTCGGCACGCCCGGGGCGCTCGCCGAGCGGGACGCGCAGGTGTTCCGTGCCGGGATCCACCTCAACAGGCTCAACAACGAGTTCGAGGACTTCCTCTTCGGCCGGATCGACCTCGTCCTCGGCAAGGACGGGGAGCGCGGCCCCGACGGGGCCTACACCTCCGTCGAGCCGGCCGACGACGCGATCCGCGCCGATCTCACCGCCGACATCGCGGAGACCCTGCACATCGGCCGGATCGGCGTGCTCGACTCCGACTACTCGCCGCTCGTCATCGACTGGCGGGCCCCCGCGGCCGCGCCGTTCTACCGGTCGACCCCCAAGGACCCCGGCCGCGTCATCCGCCGCCGCGTGATCCGCTCCAAGGGCCGCAAGGTGCTCGGTGTCGAGGACGACCTGATGCGCCCGGAGGTCACGGCCTCCCTCGACGGCCGGGAGCTGCCCGCCATCGGCGACGGCGCTCTGATGGCCGCCCTCGGGCGGGCCCGTACGCACACCATGCGGGACATCGTCTCGTCCATCCAGGCCGAGCAGGACCTGGTCATCCGAGCCCCCGCCGCCTCCGTCGCGGAGGTGGCCGGCGGGCCGGGCACCGGGAAGACGGCCGTGGCCCTGCACCGTGCCGCGTACCTCCTCTACCAGGACCGCCGCCGCTACTCGGGCGGCATCCTGATCGTCTCCCCGACCCCTCTCCTCGTCGCCTACACCGAGGGCGTCCTGCCCTCGCTCGGCGAGGAGGGCCAGGTCGCGATCCGGGCGCTCGGGTCCCTCGTCGACGGCGCCGAGGCGACCACGTACGACGAGCCGCCAGTGGCCCGGATCAAGGGCTCCTCCCGCATGCTGAAGGTGCTCCGCAAGGCGGTCCGCGGCGCGCTGGAGCTGGGCGACGCGCCGGAGCGGCTGCGCGTGGTGGCGTTCGGCCGCCGCGTCGAGCTGGAGGCGCCGGAGCTGAACCGGATCCGGCAGAACGTGCTCGGCGGCACCGCCCCCGTGAACCTGCTGCGTCCGCGCGCCCGCAAGCTGCTCCTGGACGCCCTGTACGCGAAGACGGGCGCGTCCGGCCGGCACAGCGATCCGGAGCTGGCGGCCGAACTGCGCAGCGCGTTCGACGAGGACATCTCCACCGAGGAGGACTTCCTCGGCTTCCTGAACGCCTGGTGGCCGGAGCTGACCCCGCGCCGGGTGCTGGCGGCGATGGCCGACGAGCGGCGGCTGGGCCGCTGGTCGCGGCGGGACCTGAACCCGCGCGAGACGCGGCAGCTGGCGCGTTCGCTGCGCCGGGTCGGCGCGGACGGCTCCGGCCCGCTCTCGGTGCACGACGTGGCGCTGCTGGACGAGCTGAACCAGCTCCTCGGCGCGCCGGCGCGGCCGAAGCGGAAGCGGGAGATGGACCCGTTGGACCAGCTCAGCGGGCTGGAGGAGCTGATGCCGACCCGCGAGGAGACCCAGTGGGAGCGGGCGGAGCGGATCGCGGCCGAGCGGACCGAGTACGCGCACGTGATCGTGGACGAGGCGCAGGACCTGACGCCGATGCAGTGGCGGATGGTGGGCCGGCGGGGCCGGACGGGTACCTGGACGGTGGTCGGGGACCCGGCGCAGTCCTCGTGGACGGACCCGGACGAGGCTGCGGCGGCGCGGGACGAGGCGCTCGGTTCCCGGCCGCGCAGGCGGTTCACGCTGACCGTGAACTACCGCAACCCGGCCGAGGTCGCCGAGGTGGCGGCCCGGGTGCTGGAGCTGGCGATGCCGGGCATGGAGCCGCCGACGGCGGTGCGCTCGACGGGCCTGGAGCCCCGCTTCACGGCGGCCGGGGAGGACCTGGGCGCGGCGGTGCGGGAGGAGACACGGCGGCTGCTGGAGCAGGTGGACGGCACGGTGGGCGTGGTCGTGGCCATGGACCGGCGCGCGGAGGCCGCGGGCTGGCTGGCGGACCTGGGTGAGCGGGCGGTGGCGCTGGGCAGCCTGGAGGCCAAGGGCCTGGAGTACGACGCCACGGTGGTGGTGTCCCCGGCGGAGATCGCGGAGGAGTCCCCGGCGGGCCTGCGGGTGCTGTACGTGGCGCTGACGCGTGCGACGCAGCAGCTGACGGTGGTCTCGGCGGAGGGCGACAAGCCGGGCGCGGACGGCGTCCCGGAGCTCCTGCGGCCGTGACGCCCGCTCCTGCGCCCCTGACCGGCCCGCCCCGGTGGGCGCCCGCCACAGCTCTGCCGGAGCCGTGGTGGAGGTCCGCCGGGGGTCCACCGGGGGTCCGCCGGGGTCCGCCAAGGTCCACCGGGGGTCCGCCAGGGTCCACCGGGGACGTTCACGGCACGGCGTCCCCCTGACCGTGCGTGACCTCCTCCTTCCCTCCTCCTTCCCCCTCCTTCCCCCCTCCGGGCCGCCCCCCGGACGGCTCGCGGCCAGGCGCGTGATCCGGGGTGTCCAACTCGCGGGAGGGGGGACCGCTTCCGGCGATCCTTTGTTAGCCTGGGTACGACACCGGCTCGATCCAAGCCCCCGGGCCCAACCTTCGTCGCTTAGAGCGACCACTTGCCGCGAGGCGAGCATGGCGGGTCGGTGTCTTAGCCGTGAATACAGGTCCGCGCCCTCCACCGAGTGGGGGGCGCGGACCTGTTTTGTATTAACCCACCATTCCGGGCGCCAAGATTCTCTCGTATGGTGGAAGAGTCTTTCCGAAATTTGTAGCTGGTTACCTTGTACCGGCTGGTAGGTGGGACGATCGGACAACAGGTCCTGCCGCACCTGCCCATCCCAGGACGGTGTGGGGCGGGATCCGTGTACAGCGAAACCAGGGACAGAAGAGGAAACACGGCCATGGCAACGGCGCCCAGCGTCTCGTATTCGATGACGGTCCGCCTGGAAGTGCCCGCGAGCGGAACCGCGGTCTCCCAGCTCACCACCGCCGTGGAGTCTTCCGGAGGGTCGGTCACCGGCCTCGACGTCACCGCCTCCGGGCACGAGAAGCTCCGTATCGACGTCACCATCGCCGCCACCTCCACCGCGCACGCCGACGAGATCGTCGAGAAGCTCCGCGGCATCGAGGGCGTCAGCCTCGGCAAGGTCTCCGACCGAACCTTCCTGATGCACCTCGGCGGCAAGATCGAGATGTCGTCCAAGCACCCCATCCGCAACCGCGACGACCTCTCGATGATCTACACCCCGGGTGTCGCCCGCGTGTGCATGGCCATCGCCGAGAACCCCGAGGACGCGCGCCGCCTCACCATCAAGCGCAACTCCGTCGCAGTCGTGACCGACGGCTCCGCCGTCCTGGGCCTCGGCAACATCGGCCCGATGGCCGCGCTGCCCGTCATGGAGGGCAAGGCCGCCCTCTTCAAGCGCTTCGCCGGCATCGACGCCTGGCCGATCTGCCTCGACACCCAGGACGCCGACGAGATCGTCGCCATCGTCAAGGCCATGGCCCCGGGCTTCGCCGGCATCAACCTGGAGGACATCTCCGCGCCGCGCTGCTTCGAGATCGAGGCCCGCCTGCGCGAGGCCCTCGACATCCCCGTCTTCCACGACGACCAGCACGGCACCGCCATCGTCGTCCTCGCCGCCCTCACCAACGCACTTCGCGTCGTGGGCAAGGCAGTTGAGGACGTCAAGGTCGTCATGTCGGGCGCCGGCGCCGCCGGTACGGCCATCCTCAAGCTGCTCCTCGCCGCGGGCGTCAAGAACGCCGTCAGCGCCGACATCCACGGCGTCGTGCACGCCGGCCGCCCCGACCTGGTCGACGCCGCGCCGGACTCCCCGCTGCGCTGGATCGCCGACAACACCAACCCCGAGGGCTACACCGGCACCCTCAAGGAGGCCGTGGTCGGCGCGGACGTCTTCATCGGCGTCTCCGCCCCGAACGTGCTCTCGGGCGAGGACGTCGCCGCCATGGCCGACGGCGCGATCGTGTTCGCGCTCGCGAACCCGGACCCGGAGGTCGACCCGGCCATCGCGCGCCAGACCGCCGCCGTCGTGGCCACCGGACGCTCGGACTTCCCGAACCAGATCAACAACGTCCTGGTCTTCCCCGGCGTCTTCCGCGGCCTGCTCGACGCCCAGTCGCGCACCGTGAACACCGACATGATGCTGGCCGCCGCGACCGCCCTCGCCGACGTCGTCGGCCGGGACGAGCTGAACGCGAACTACATCATCCCGTCCGTCTTCAACGACAAGGTCGCCGGAGCCGTCGCGGGCGCCGTCCGCAAGGCCGCGCAGGCCGCCCAGGCCCCCGCTGTGACGGGGCCCACGGCCTGATACCGGCGCGTCGCGGGATGCGGGCCCGGCAGGGCGCCCATAGGGTTGCGGGGATGCCCGCGTGGCCCGCGGTCCGCATCCCCCGGAGCCATCCCCCGGGGCCCCTGGTGCGGACGGAGCGTCACCGCGGCGTGACTGTGGCGCTTTTCGTGTGACCCTGGCGGGTGCCGGATTGGCTTTCCCGCCGCTGGTGGGGGCAGGATGCGTAACCGGGCGAGAGGGTCTGACGTTCAGACCCGGGTCCGGGCACTGTCCTAGGGCCCTGGCAGCATCGGCTTCGATCTCACGCCTCTAAGGCAAGTTGAACACGGGAGTACAACATGAACCGCAGTGAGCTGGTGGCCGCTCTGTCCGAGCGCGCCGAGGTGACCCGCAAGGACGCCGACGCCGTTCTGGCCGCGCTCGCCGAGACCGTCGGCGAGATCGTCGCCAAGGGCGACGAGAAGGTCACCATCCCCGGCTTCCTGACCTTCGAGCGCACCCACCGTGCCGCTCGCACCGCGCGCAACCCGCAGACCGGCGACCCCATCCAGATCCCGGCCGGCTACAGCGTGAAGGTCTCCGCGGGCTCCAAGCTCAAGGAAGCCGCCAAGGGCAAGTAGTACCGCCCTTGTGCCGAGGGCCGCAGAGGCCCTCGGGACGGCAGTGGTACGTAGAACGGCCGAGGGCGGCCACCCCGTACGGGGTGGCCGCCCTCAGGCCTTTCCAGGGCCCCGCAGGGGGCCCGGCAGGGGCCCCGTGGGGCCCCTGCGGGGAGATGATCAGACCAGGTCGCCGTTGGGCAGCTCGACCTTGGCGCCGAGCTCCTGGAGCTTCTCCATGAAGTTCTCGTAGCCGCGGTTGATCAGGTCGATGCCGTGGACGCGCGAGGTGCCCTCGGCCGCCAGCGCCGCGATCAGGTACGAGAACCCGCCGCGCAGGTCGGGGATGACCAGGTCGGCGCCCTGCAGCTTGGTCGGGCCGGAGACGACCGCCGAGTGCAGGAAGTTGCGCTGGCCGAAGCGGCAGGCGCTGCCGCCCAGGCACTCGCGGTACAGCTGGATGTGAGCACCCATCTGGTTCAGCGCCGAGGTGAAGCCCAGGCGGGACTCGTACACCGTCTCGTGCACGATCGACAGGCCCGTGGCCTGCGTCAGGGCGACGACCAGCGGCTGCTGCCAGTCGGTCTGGAAGCCGGGGTGCACGTCCGTCTCCAGGGCGATGGCCTTCAGCGGGCCGCCCGGGTGCCAGAAGCGGATGCCCTCGTCGTCGATCTCGAAGGCGCCGCCGACCTTCCGGTACGTGTTCAGGAAGGTCATCATCGAGCGCTGCTGGGCGCCGCGCACGTAGATGTTGCCGCCGGTCGCCAGGGCCGCGGAAGCCCAGGACGCGGCCTCCAGGCGGTCCGGGAGCGCCTTGTGGTTGTAGCCGCTCAGGCGGTCGACACCGGTGATCCGGATGGTCCGGTCGGTGTCCACGGAGATGATCGCGCCCATCTTCTGCAGGACGCAGATGAGGTCTTCGATCTCCGGCTCGACGGCGGCGTTGCTGAGCTCGGTCACGCCCTCGGCCAGGACGGCCGTCAGCAGGACCTGCTCGGTCGAGCCGACCGACGGGTAGGGCAGGCGGATCTTGCAGCCGCGGAGGCGCTGCGGTGCCTCCAGGTACTGGCCGCCTTCGCGCTTCTCGATGGTCGCGCCGAACTGGCGGAGCACGTCGAAGTGGAAGTCGATCGGACGGCCGCCGATGTCGCAGCCGCCCAGCCCCGGGATGAAGGCGTGGCCGAGGCGGTGCAGCAGCGGGCCGCAGAAGAGGATCGGGATGCGGGAGGAGCCCGCGTGCGCGTCGATGTCGGCGACGTTCGCACTCTCGACGTAGGTCGGGTCGAGGATCAGCTCGCCCGGCTCTTCGCCGGGGCGCACGGTCACGCCGTGCAGCTGGAGCAGACCGCGCACGACCCGCACGTCACGGATGTCGGGAACATTGCGCAGCCGGCTCGGCTCGCTGCCGAGCAGGGCGGCCACCATGGCCTTCGGCACGAGGTTCTTCGCACCGCGGACACGGATCTCGCCCTCAAGCGGGGTTCCGCCGTGGACAAGCAGGACATCGTTGCCGGTCATGGATCTCGCGTTCCGGAGTGGATGGGCAGGGGACCAGACGTAAGGGTAAGGGCCACCACCCCCATGTTTGTATGGGTGACGGGGCCGTAGGACTGTCATGAATACGGCACAACACGGTCGGTGTCCGCCAGGTAGCGGAGTGTCGCGTTCCGGCGCACGGAGCGGCGCGCGCTCCTCTCTGCCGCCGTGCGCCCTGAGCTGCGCTTGATCCGATACCGCCGCCCGCTCCCCCCGAGGGGCGATTGTGCGAGATCATGTGCCCATGACCGAGGTGTCCTCCCTCACAGGGCGGCTGCTCGTGGCCACCCCCGCCCTCGCGGACCCGAACTTCGACCGCGCTGTGGTGCTGCTGCTCGACCACGACGAGCAGGGCTCGCTCGGCGTGGTCCTCAACCGGCCCACCCCCGTGGACGTCCGCGACATCCTGCTCCCCTGGGCCCCGCTGGCCGGCGATCCGGGGGTGGTGTTCCAGGGCGGCCCCGTCGCACTGGACTCCGCCCTGGGCGTCGCGGTGATACCCGGCGAGGAGGGCCCGCTCGGCTGGCGCCGGGTCCACGGGGCGATCGGCCTCGTCGACCTGGAGGCCCCGCCCGAACTCCTCGCCACCGCCCTCGGCGCCCTGCGCATCTTCGCCGGGTACTCCGGATGGGGCCCCGGCCAGCTGGAGGACGAGCTCGGCGACGGCGCCTGGTACGTCGTCGACTCCGAACCGGGCGACGTCTCCTACCCCGACCCCGAACGGCTGTGGCGGGCGGTGCTGCGCCGCCAGCGCAGCGAGCTCGCGATGGTCGCCACCTATCTGGACGACCCGTCGCTGAACTGAGCCCGGCGGGGTTCAGTACCCTGGATTTATGAGCACTCTTGAGCCCGAGCGCGGGACTGGTACGGGGACCCTCGTAGAACCGACGCCGCAGGTGTCCCACGGCGACGGCGACCACGAGCGCTTCGCCCATTACGTCCAGAAGGACAAGATCATGGCGAGCGCGCTCGACGGCACCCCCGTCGTCGCGCTCTGCGGCAAGGTCTGGGTCCCGGGCCGTGACCCGAAGAAGTACCCCGTCTGCCCCATGTGCAAGGAGATCTACGAGTCCATGGGCGCCGGCGGCGACAAGGACAAGGGCGGCAAGGACAAGTAGCGAGGTCCCGGCTTCCGCCGCCGAAGGCCCCCGATGCGCGCGAGCGCGTCCGGGGGCCTTCGCCGTGTGCGCGGGGCGGGTTAGGGTCGGCGCGACGAGCGTCGCCCCGCGGGGACGGGTGCCGAGCGGGACTCCGCGGGCCGGCCGCCGCCCCCGCGCGGGCGACCGGCCGGCCGACGCGGAGGACTGACGCATGGACCTGATCCCGCTGCCCGAGAGCGCCGTTCCCGACCCGGAGGGGCGTCGCCACACCTTCGGGCCCGAGCCCCTGCTCGACGCCGGGCCCGGCACCGGGGGCGTCGCGCGCTGGCTGCGCCGGGAGGTGGGCGCCGCCACCGGATGGGCCCTCCCCGCCCCCGCCGCCGGCGCGCGGGGCGACGTACGGCTGCGGATCGAGGCCGGGGGAGCGGACGGGCTGCGGCCCGAGGCGTACCGGCTCGACATCGGCGCCGACGGCGTGGAGCTGACCGGCGGGGACGCCGCCGGCCTGTTCTGGGGCGCCCAGACGCTGCGTCAGCTGCTCGGCCCCGACGCGTACCGGCGGGCACCCCTGCGGCCCGGGCGGACCTGGAGCCTGCCCCACGCGGCCATCGCCGACAGCCCCCGCTTCGGATGGCGCGGCATGATGCTGGACACCGCCCGGCACTTCACGCCCAAGGACGGGGTGCTGCGCCACGTCGACCTGCTCGCCGCCCACAAGCTGAACGTGCTCCACCTGCACCTGACGGACGACCAGGGCTGGCGGATCGAGATCCGGCGCCACCCCCGGCTCACCGAGGTGGGCGCCTGGCGCGCCCGCAGCCGCTGGGGCCACCGCGCCTCCCCGCTGTGGAACGAGACCCCGCACGGCGGCTTCTACACCCAGGACGACATCCGCGAGATCGTCGCCTACGCGGCCGAGCGGCACGTGCGGATCGTCCCCGAGATCGACGTGCCCGGGCACTCCCAGGCCGCCATCGCCGCCTACCCCTGGCTGGGCAACGCGGACGTCGTGGACACCGCCGCGCTGGGCGTGTGGGACGACTGGGGCATCAGCAAGAACGTGCTCGCCCCCACCGAGGAGGTACTGCGCTTCTACGAAGGGGTCTTCGAGGAGCTGCTGGAGCTCTTCCCGGCCGAGGTCTCGCCGTTCGTCCACGTCGGCGGCGACGAGTGCCCCAAGGAGCAGTGGCGGGACTCGCCCGCCGCGCAGGCCCGCATCCGCGAACTGGGCGTGGACGGGGAGGACGGACTGCAGTCCTGGTTCATCCGGCACTTCGACGGCTGGCTCGCCGCCCGCGGCCGCCGGCTCATCGGCTGGGACGAGATCCTGGAGGGCGGACTCGCCGACGGCGCCGCCGTCTCCTCCTGGCGCGGCTACGCGGGCGGCGTCGCCGCCGCCGAGGCCGGGCACGACGTGGTGATGTGCCCGGAGCAGCAGGTGTACCTGGACCACCGTCAGGCGGACGGCCCCGACGAGCCGATGCCCATCGGGTACGTGCGCACCCTGGAGGACGTCTACCGCTTCGAGCCGGTGCCGCCGAAGCTGTCGCCGGAGGCCGCCGCGCACGTGCTGGGCGCGCAGGCCAACGTGTGGACCGAGGTGATGGAGAACCAGTCCCGCGTGGACTACCAGGTGTTCCCCCGGCTTGCTGCCTTCGCCGAGACGGTGTGGTCGCGGCTGCCGGAACCGGAATCCCGTGACTGGGCCGGCTTCGAGGCACGCACGGCCGCCCACCTGGCCCGCCTGGACGCCCTCGGGGTCGACTACCGGCCACCGGCCGGACCGTTGCCGTGGCAGCGGCGGCCGGGGGTCGTGGGACGCCCGCTCGAAGGCGCGCCCCCGATCGTGTGACCCGGGGGCACGGGGGGCGCTCCGGCGCCGCCTGTCCGGAAGCGGAACTCTTCGGGAACCTTTGGAACTCTCGCTCAAAGGAGGCCGATCCGGGGAAAAACGGACGTTCGGGTGCAGGGTCGCCCGACCCTGCCGCGGGCGGCGCCGGCCCGCCCGCACGCCCCGTCCGGGGGCCCCGCCCCGGCCGCGCGCGGACGGCGCCGGAGCGCGGGCCGGCACCCCGTACGCGGGCGACCCTCGCGCCGGGCGGTCCCGAAGATGTGCCAGAGTTGCCACGTCCCGGCGGTGAGCACGTACCGTACGGCGGACAGGCGTGAGCGCCGGGACCGGGACATCGGGAAGGGGCAGCCGGGTTGACCACGCACGCACCGCACACACCGCATTCGGCTCAGGGGCCGCACGCACCGCACTCGGCTCTCGGGCCGCAGGCGGAGCGGGCGCAGTCCGTGTTGCTGCCGGCCTCGCTCGACGAGGCCGTCGCGGCACTCGCCGCCATGCCCGCGGCCGTGCCCGTGGCGGGCGGCACCGACCTCATGGCCGCCGTCAACGCCGGGCTGCTGCGCCCCGCCGCCCTGGTCGGCCTCGGCCGGATCAACGAGATCCGCGGCTGGCAGTACCAGGACGGACACGCGCTGCTCGGCGCCGGACTGACGCACGCCCGGATGGGACGGCCGGATTTCGCCGCTCTGATCCCGGCGCTGGCCGCGGCCGCCCGGGCCGCCGGCCCGCCGCAGATCCGCAACGCCGGCACCCTCGGCGGCAACATCGCCTCGGCCGCGCCGACCGGTGACGCCCTGCCGGTGCTGGCCGCGCTGGAGGCGGAGCTGGTGATCGTCGGCCCCGGCAGCCTCGGCGACACCGGATGCTCGCAGCGCGAGATCCCCGTCTCCCACCTGCTGGCCGGCCGCGACATGCTGCGGCCGGGCGAACTGATCGGCTTCGTGCGGGTGCCGCTGCTGCACGCCCCGCAGGTGTTCCTGAAGGCCACCGGACGCACCGGCCCGGGCCGCGCGGTGGCGTCCGTGGGGCTCGTGCTGGACCCCGCGCGCCGCGGAGTGCGGTGCGCGATCGGCGCGGTGGCCCCGATGCCGCTGCGGCCGCTGGAGGCCGAGCAGTGGGTGGCCTCGCTGATCGACTGGGACGGGGACCGCAGCCTGGCCCCCGAGGCACTGGAGGCGTTCGGCGAGTACGTCGCGGCCGCCTGCGTGCCCGACCAGGGGGAGCAGGTGTCCTCGGCGGTACTGCACCTGCGGCGGACGGTGGCCGTGCTGGCGCGCAGGGCCCTGGGGAGGGCGCTGACCTCATGAGCGAGAACGAGAACGTGAGCGGAACGACGGGGAACGCGGGGCAGGCCGCCGGGGCCGGCAACGGCTGGGGCTGGGAGCCGGTCCCGCAGGGCGGCGAGTACGACAACGAGGCCACGGCCTTCGTGCAGCTGCCGCAGGAGATGCTGGACGCGCTCGACCGCGGGGAGCCGCTGGCGGCGCCCGGGCACGGCTTCGTGCCGCCGCCGATGATCGTGCCGCTGGGGTCGGGCAGTGCGGACCCCTCCGCCACCGGCACCTGGACGATGCCGGTGCAGTGGCCGGACGCCGGCTCGGGGACGGCACCCGGGGCGGGCGCGGGCCCGGCCGCCGGTGCCGCCGCACAGGCGCCCGCCCGCGCGCCGATCCCGGCGTCGATCCCGCTCCCGGCGTCGGTGGCGGCCGCGTTCGCGGCGCCCGCCGGGGAGGCGGAGGCCGAGCCGCAGGGCGGTGCCGTGCACGCGGAGCCGGCCGTCGGCGGGCCGCACGGGACGCTGGGCGGTGGGCTGCACGGCACGCTGGGCGGCGGGCTGCACTTCGACCCGTCGGGCGCGCTGCACGCGGAGCCGCAGGGGGCGTCGCACGCCGATTCGCATGCGGACCTGCGTTCCGGCCTGCACGCCGATGCGCATGAGGACCTGCATGCCGACCTGCATGCGGACCTGCGTTCCGAGCCGCATGCAGGCCCGCATGCCGATCCGCACGGTGCGCACCCCGGGCTGCACGGCGGTGTGCCGCACGCCGACCCGCACGCCGACCCGCATGCGGACCCGCACGGCGGTGTCCACGGCGGTGTGCCGCATGCCGAGCCGGCTGGTGGCGGCCCGCACGGGACGCTGGGCGGCGGGCTGCACACGGGCCCGCACACCGACCCCTACTCCGGCCCCCACGCCGACCCGGATCCCGGCGCGACCGCCGAGTGGCAGTTCCCCGAGGCGGTGCACCGCCCGGCGGACCCGATGGCCACCGGGCAGTGGACGCTGCCCGCCGGCGCCGGCGACCCCGCCCTGGACGGCGGCTGGGACCGGCCCGCCCCGGCGGTGCCGGCCGGCGGGACCCCCGCCCCCTGGGAGCAGCCCGCGGCGCCCGAGGCGGCTCCCGGGGTGCTGCTGAGCTCCGGCGTGCTCCCGGGCGGCGCCGCCGGTGCGCCCGCGGCCGCCCCGTCGGCCGGACGCGGTCCGAGGGTGCTGGGCGGCCCCGGCGTGGGCACCCCGCTGCCCGAGGGCTACCTCCAGGCCGGGCCGGAGCCCGAGGCCGTGCCCGCGGCCGCCCCGGACATCGAGGCCTCCCACGGCCCGGCCGGGATGCCGGTCGAGGGCGAGCGGCCGCGTCCGGTGGAGGCCGACGGCGGCGCCGGGGGCGGCGAGAGCGCCGGACCCGGCTTCGCGGAGCCCCCGGCGGCGGCTCCGGCCGAAGCGGAGGCCGCGCCCGTGCCGGGTGACGGCGGTGCCGACAGCGGTGTGACGCCTCCGGGCGAGGGCGACACCGGGAGTTTCCCGGTCCAGGAGACCGCGTACGAGGAAGAGCGGACCCCCGCCGTCGCCCAGCACGAGCACCCGTCGGCGTCGTACGTCCTGCGGGTCAACGGCGCCGACCGGCCCGTCACCGGGGCGTGGATCGGCGAGTCCCTGCTGTACGTGCTGCGCGAGCGCCTCGGCCTGGCCGGCGCCAAGGACGGCTGCTCGCAGGGCGAGTGCGGAGCCTGCGCGGTGCAGGTCGACGGGCGGCTCGTCGCCTCCTGCCTGGTCCCGGCGGCGACGGCGGCCGGCAGCGAGGTGCGCACCGTCGAGGGCCTCGCGAGCGGCGGGGAACTCTCGGACGTGCAGCAGGCGTTGTGCAGGTCGGGCGGGGTGCAGTGCGGATTCTGCGTACCCGGCATGGCCATGACCATCCATGACCTGCTGGAGGGCAACCACGCCCCCAGCGACCTGGAGACCCGCCAGGCGCTGTGCGGCAACCTCTGCCGCTGCTCGGGCTACAAGGGCGTCATCGAGGCGGTCCGCGAGGTCGTCGCCGAGCGCGAGACCGCCGCGGCCGAGGCGGCGGCGGAGGCCGAGGCGCTCATCCCGCACCAGGCGCAGCCCGGGGAGGGCGGGATCCACCCGGCCCACCAGGCGGCACACGGGACGGACGGCTTCGACCCCTTCGGCTCGAACCCGGGCTCCGGCGTGTTCGACGGCGGCCAGACGGGCTTCGACGGCCAGACGGGCTTCGACGGCCAGGTGGGCCCGCACGGGACCGACGGCCGGGGCTTCCTGATCGGCCTCCCCGGACCGGACGGACTTCCCGGACCGGACGGACTCGGCGGGCCACACGGACCGGACGGACTCGGCGGGCCACACGGACCCGACGACGGACTCGGCGGCCCGCACGGGAACGGATTCGGCGGGGACCAGCACAACGGAGGCATGGCGTGAGCGGGCAGGACGCGGCCACGGCGACGGCCGGCACCACCACGACCACCACCATGGCGACGGTCAGCCTCGGCACCGACGGCGACACCGAACAGCCGCGCCCCCTGCGCGGAATCGGCGTCTCCGTCCCGTCCGCGGACTCCCGCGCCAAGGCCGAGGGCACCTTCCCCTACGCCGCCGACCTGTGGGCCGAGGGCCTGCTGTGGGCGGCCGTGCTCCGCTCTCCGCACGCCCACGCCCGCATCCGCTCCATCGACACCTCGGCCGCCGCCGAGATGCCCGGCGTGCGCGCCGTCATCACCCACGCCGACGTCCCCGGCGCCGCCACCCACGGCCGGCGCATCGCCGACCGGCCGGTCTTCGCCCACGACGTCGTACGCCACCACGGCGAGCCCATCGCCGCCGTGGCCGCCGACCACCCCGACACGGCACGCCTCGCCGCCGCCGCGATCATCGTCGAGTACGAACTCCTCGACGCCGTCACCGACCCCGAGCAGTCCTTCGGCGCGGCCCCGCTGCACCCGGACGGCAACCTGATCCGGCACATCCCGCTGCGCTACGGCGACCCCGAGGCCACCGGCGAAGTGGTCGTCGAGGGCCTCTACCGGATCGGCCGCCAGGACCCGGCCCCCATCGGCGCCGAGGCCGGCCTCGCCGTGCCCCGCCCCGACGGCGGCGTGGAGATCTACACCGCCTCCACCGACCCGCACACCGACCGCGACCTCGCCGCCGCCTGTTTCGGCCTGGAGCCGGACCGCGTCCGCGTCGTCGTCACCGGCGTCCCCGGCGCGACCGCCGACCGCGAGGACGCCGCCTTCCAGCTGCCGCTCGGCCTGCTGGCCCTGCGCACCGGCTGCCCGGTGAAGCTGGCCGCCACCCGCGAGGAGTCCTTCCTCGGCCACGCCCACCGCCACCCGACCCTGCTGCGCTACCGCCACCACGCGGACGCCGAGGGCCGGCTGGTCAAGGTCGAGGCCCAGATCCTGATGGACGCCGGCGCCTACGCCGACGCCTCCGCCGAGTCCCTCGCGGCGGCCGTGGCCTTCGCCTGCGGCCCGTACGTCGTCCCGCACGCCTTCGTCGAGGGCTGGGCGGTCCGCACGAACAACCCGCCCTCCGGCCACGTCCGGGGCGAGGGTGCCATGCAGGTCTGCGCCGCGTACGAGGGCCAGATGGACAAGCTCGCCGCCGCCCTCGGCATCGACGGCGCGGAGCTGCGCATGCGCAACGTCCTGGCCACCGGCGACCTGCTCCCCACCGGCCAGACCGTCACCTGCCCGGCCCCCGTCGCCGAACTCCTGCGCTCGGTCCGCGACTTCCCCCTCCCCTCCCTCCCCAAGGACACCCCGGAGGAGGAGTGGCTGCTGCCCGGCGGCCCCGAGGGCGCCGGTGAACCCAGCGCGGTGCGGCGCGGCGTCGGCTACGGCGTGGGCATGGTCCACATGCTCGGCGCCGAGGGCGCGGACGAGGTCTCCACCGCCACCGTGAAGGTGGTCGGCGGCGCCGCCACCGTCATCTGCGCGGCCGTGGACACCGGGCAGGGGTTCGCCACCCTCGCCCGCCAGATCGTCCAGGAGGTCCTCGGCATCGACGAGGTGTCCTGCGCCCCCGTCGACACCGACCAGCCCCCGGCGGGACCCGCGGCCCACGGCCGCCACACCTGGGTCTCGGGCGGGGCCGTCGAACGGGCCGCGAAGATGGTCCGTACGCAGCTCCTCCAGCCCATGGCCCACAAGCTCGGCATGTCGACGGAACTCCTGCAGATCCAGGACGGCCGGATCACGTCGTACGACGGGGCCTTCTCGATGACCGTCGCGGAGGCCATAGAGGGCAAGGAGCTCTGGGCGACCGCCCAGTGCCGCCCGCACCCCACGGAGCCCCTGGACTCGGACGGCCAGGGCGACGCCTTCGTCGGCCTCGCCTTCTGCGCGATCCGCGCGGTCGTCGACGTGGACATCGAGCTGGGCACGGTCCGGGTGGTGGAGCTCGCCGTCGCCCAGGACGTCGGCCGCGTCCTCAACCCCCGCCAGCTGGAGGCCCGTATCGAAGCGGGCGTCACCCAGGGCGTCGGCGCGGCCCTGACGGAGAACCTCCGCTCGGTCGCCGGCCTGGTCCGCCACCCCGACCTGACGGGCTACGCCCTGCCGACGTCCCTGGACGCCCCGGCGGTGCGCATCGTCCGGCTGGTGGAGGAGCGGGACGTGGTGGCCCCGTTCGGCGCGAAGGCGGCGAGCGCGGTCCCGGTGGTGACCACCCCGGCGGCGGTGGCCTCGGCGGTCCGCGCGGCGACGGGCCGGCCCGTGAACAGGATCCCGATCCGGCCATCGGCGGCGGTCGCGGCGCCAGTGCCGGCGGTGCCCAACTCCTAGCCGCTTGGGGCCTGTCGGCGCCGATCGTTAGAGTGACTGGCGAGTGACTGGCGAGTGACTCGCGAGCGGGTGCGAACGGGGACGGGGAGCGGGGGAGGCATCGTGGCGGTGGACAACGCAGGTCCGGGGCTGCTGGGGGTGAACGTCGCCGGCGATGTCGCGGCCGGCCTGATGGCCCAGGCGAGGGCCCTTGAGGTCGAGTACGACTCGCTGACCGACTACAAGAACCGGGTCGACGCGCTGCTGAAGACCCTCGACGGCTCGGAGGCGGACGCCCGCAAACTGGCCCACGGCACCCTGCCGGCGGGCACCCTGGGCACGGGCTTCGCGGAGGCGGACGCCCTGTTCAAGGCGTACGAGACGGTCCACGGCGAACTGCAGAAGCTGTCCGCGGGGCTGGCGGGCCAGATCGAGGCGCTGGGCATCGCCATCCTGACGGCGGGCAAGGGCTACGGCGGCGTGGACGAGGAGACGCAGGCCCGTATGCGGGCGCTGGTCAAGCAGTCGAAGGAGGCCTACGTCCCGGACCGCGACCCCCTGGTCCAGCAGGAGCGCGAGGCCCAGAAGCACGCCCAGCCTTCGGCTCCGGCTCCGGCTCCGACCCCGAACCCGAGCACGTCGAAGGGCACGATCTGATGGCGACGACGAACTTCGAGGGCCACTCGCACGAGCAGCTGCTCGCGATGATCGCGTCCGTCAACCCGGAGACGGTCAAGGCGCGTGCGACGCAGCTGGCGGACGCGGCGAAGGCCCTGAACGAGATCGGCGACAGCCTCAAGCGGCACCGGGTCAAGGGCTGGGAGGGCGAGGCGGCGCACTCCTTCCAGGACTGGGTGAGCCGCACGGGCAGCGCCACGCTGGCGCTGGGCAAGTTCAGCGAAGTCGCCGGTACGTGGATGGAGAGCGCCGCCCAGACGATGGTGGAGGTCAAGGCCAACACCCCGAAGTACGACACGGCGGCGGCCGAGAACCTGGAAGCGGCCCGCAAGTACCACAACGACCCGGACGCGCAGAAGCTCGGCCAGACCGCCCACTCGAAGCTGACCGGCGACCACCAGCAGGCGGTGCAGCAGCTTACGAAGCTGGCGCAGTCGTACGAGGCGTCGGCGACGCAGATGAACTGGGCGGTACCGCCGACGTTTCCGCCGCCGCCGGGGGATGTCGAGCCGACCAGTTTCGGAGATGAGAAGGTCCGTGAACGCCCAGGAGCTTCTTCAGGAGGCGCGGGCGGAGTAGGTGGCGAGTCGTCGTACGCGGCCGCAGGGTCGGCCAGCGTAGTACCTCAGGCATTTGGGCAGCCGTCAGTCAACCAACCCTCACTGGTTCATCCGGTGCTTCCGGCGGAGGGGCAGCCGTTGTCCCCGTTGCCCGTCACGCCGGGCCGCGACGTAAACGTGGACATCGACCACGTTGCCATGCTCCCGGACAGGCCGCTGCCCCCAACAGCGCTTCCGGTTGGCGCTGGTGGCATTGATGCGATTTCCTCGACACCGCCATTGCCGATGCCTCCCGTGGTTGGGACGCCAGGGCTGGGCGGTGGCTCATTCCCGGGTGGACAGTCTCCCGTGGGCATCGGCGGCAAGGTTGGCGGCCTTCCCGTGCCACCCGCACGCGATGCGGGGATCGTGGGTGGTCGGCCCATTGCCACCGGCGGGTCGAGCGCAGGCATCCCTCGCGGCACGGTCATCGGCGCAGATGGTCCACATGCTGGCGGTCGCGCTATGCCTGGAATGATGGGTGGCGGCTTTAGCGCTCCGCACGGCACTCCAGGTGGCCAAGCGACTGGTCGCCGACTGGCCATGGAGCCGGGGGGAGTTGTCGGTGGGCGACAAGCGGCAACTGGTGGCCAGGCGTTCACCCAGGGCGGGTCGGGCCTTGTACGTGGGGCGGGTGTCGGCACTGTGGGTCACAGTGGCACTGCTTCACCGGCTGCGGGCAGGCAACGTGGAGGTCAGGGGGGCCAACGACCCGGCTACCTGGCCGAGGACGAAGAGACCTGGCAGGGCAACCGTCGCGTTGTCCCTCCGGTGATCGACTGAGCGAAACGGACATTGCACGGGATGCGCACGCGAAGGCTGACTTCGACCCTCACGGGTCTCCTGCTGGTTGGGGTTGCGGTGACCCCGGCGCATGCGCAGACCATCCGAGAGCAGCAGTGGCATCTCGATGCCATGAAGGCCGACGACATCTGGAAGATCAGCACTGGTAAAGGCGTGACGGTTGCTGTCATCGATACCGGCGTCGGCCGGATTCCCGAGCTAGATGGCCAGGTTCTGCAGGGGAAGGCTTTTCCTGCCGGGGATGGCAATAGCGACGCGCGCGACGACTATGACGGTCATGGTACGAGCATGGCCGCCATAATTGCCGGTACTGGTAGGCACCCTAGCGGGGATGGTGCCTACGGCCTTGCGCCCGGAGCTAAGATCCTCCCGATCAGGGTGCCCAACATTTTGGAGGAGGCTTCTACCCCAACGTGGGTGGATGCCATCCGATTTGCTGCGGACTCGGAAGCACAGATCATCAACATCTCCCAGGGTCGGTCAGGTAAGCCAGAGGATGACCGGGCGCGAGCTGAAGCGGTTAAGTACGCAGTATCGAAGGGGAAATTGATCTTCGCTGCTGTTGGGAACGAGGGGGATACCCTCAATAGAATTAACTATCCAGCTGCGACGCCGGGGGTGGTTGGCGTAGCCGCAGTGGACTCTGATGGCCAGGCGACGAAGGAGTCGGAGCATGGTGCACAGGTAGACATGTCCGCACCTGGCGTCGACATCGTTACCGCGTGTACGCGGAAGACGGGGTTGTGCACCAGCCACGGCACAAGCGACGCCACCGCCCTAACCTCGGCCTCCGCCGCCCTCCTCTGGTCCGCCCACCCCACCTGGACCAACAACCAGATCCTCCGCGTCCTCCTCAACACCGCCGGCAAGCCCGTAGACGGCGTCGAGCGCAACGACTACATCGGCTACGGCGTCGTCCGCCCCCGCATCGCCCTCCCCACCCCCGGCGACCCCGGCCCGGCGGACGTGTACCCGCTGCCCGACCTCGCCGCCGCCGGGGCGGCAACACCGGGGAGCCCGGTTCCCCCGACCGGGGGGAAGAACAGCCCGACCGCTGCGCCGCAGGCCGGCGCTGCGGTAGACAAGGGCGACGGCGACGGCGACGGTCCGCCCTGGATCGCTCTCGGGCTGGGGGCCTGTGTCCTCATCGGCGGGGCCGTCGCCGCAGTCGTCGTACGGCGGGCGAGGCCCTGACGCAGGCGCACGCGCAGGCGCAGGCGCAGACACGGAGTGGGGAGCGCACAGGGATGTCCTTCGAAGAGGAGTGGTCCGCCGCACGCGCCACCGCCGCGGCCAACATCTCGACCCGCCTCAACCAGTCGGCGGCGACGGCGGCCCCCGCCGACCTCGCCCTCAACCAGGACCACATCGGCGCCATCGGCAGCGAGGCGCACAAGCTGCACTCCCGCCTCCAGGCCGACGGCCGGCACGCCGCCACCGCCTCCGCCGAGGCCGCCTCCGCGCTGTCGCGCGAGGGCTTCGGCAGCGGGGCCGCGCTCGCCAGGGCGAACACCCGGTGGGAGTCCCAGGTCAAGACCCTCGCCGCCGCCTGCGCGCAGATCTCCAACGGGCTGAACTACTCGCTCGCCTCCCACCGCAGGGACGAGCAGTGCCTCTACGCGGAGTTCACCACCTCCAAGCTCGACGCCTACCTCAAGTAGCCGGCAGCGAGGAGGCACCGCCGTGGTGACGTACGAGAACGTGCTGAACGCCCCGATCGACAAGCTGGCCACTGCCGTCCGCGACTGGCAGGCCATGGCCGCCAAGCTGGAGGAGCTGGCCGAGGCCGCCCGCAACGGCATGAAGGCCAAGTCCGACAAGGCCGAGTGGAGCGGGGTCACCGCAGGCGTGGCGCGGCCGTTCGTCGACAGGACGGCCAAGGAGTTCGAGGACGCCGCCAAGGAGGCCGAGGGCGTCCACCGGGCCCTCGCACAGGGCCACGACACCTTCCGGTCCTCCCGCGACCGGCTGAGGAAGATCGCCGAGGAGGAGGCCCCCGCCGCGGGCTTCCGGGTGGACGGGAAGGGGAAGGTCGAGGCGCTGCCCCTGGCCACCGACGCCGACCGGCACGCGGCGCGCCACGACCCCGACTACCAGGAGTCCCTCCGCGTCAACCGGCCGCGCTGGCAGGCGGCGGTGGACACGGCCGTCGACGCCTGTGACGACGTGGACCGGTCCCTCGCCCGGCTCCTCGGCGCCAACCTCGCCGACGACCACGACTTCACCGCCCCGAAGTACGCCGGCGTCACCGCCGAGCAGGCGGGCCGTGCGACCGACCTCGCCCGCAAGGGCCGCGACCTCTCGCACGCCGAGCTGGCGGAGCTGAACGAGCTGCTGGCCGACAACGCCGCCAAGCCGGAGTTCGCGACCGCCTTCTACGCGAACCTCGGCCCCGAGGGCGCGCTCCGGTTCTTCGGCACCATGGCGACCGACACCCACCCCTACGGCCGCCTCGACGAACAGCGCCTGACGGACGTCCAGGAGCTCCAGAAGAACCTCGGCCTCAACCTGGCCACCGCCACCCGCTCCACGACCGAGCCGCACCTGCCCGACGGATACGCCCAGGAGCTGCGCCGGCTCGGCACCCAGCAGATTCCCCTCGGGCGGTACGAGCAGAACCCGCCGTTCGGGTACCAGCTGCTCGGCGGGATCATGCGCTACGGGAACTACGACCCCAAGTTCCTGGTCCCGATCGCCGAGCACGCCACCCAGATCCACGCCAAGGACCCCGGCTTCTTCGACCGGGGCCGCCACCTGGGAGCCGGCCCCGGCAGGAACCTGCTGAACCCCTCCGGGGTCAACGGCGCCGGCTACGACCCCGTCGTCGGCTTCCTGGAGGCCCTGGGGCACAGCCCGGTGGCCGCGGCCGAGTTCTTCGACCCGGAGCGGCCCCTCCACGCCTACGCCCCGGACGGCAGCGTGCGGTCCGGCGCCCCCGACCTCGGCAAGGACGCGAAGGGGAGGCAGGTCGCCGGCTACCTCGACTTCTTCGCCAACGAGGGGTACCGCTCCACCACCGACACGACGGGCACCAGCCCGGCCGACCTGGCGAAGGCCCGCACGTACATGCCCGACGCCCTCGGCCACGCCCTGGAGGCGGCCGCCCTCGGCCACGCATGGGACGACCCCGCGCCGGAACTCCACCGGACCGAGGCCGGAGCGCGGGTCATGGAGGCCGCCGTGCTGACGTACGGCGGCGACGCCGGGCTGCTCAAGCACCAGGAGGGCCTCGCGGACAGCGTGGGCCGCATGACGGCCGGGTACATCGACGACGTCAACCGGGCTCTGGACGGCAAGGGGGACCAGAGCGTCTTCGCCCCGGGGGCCGACGGCAGGCAGGCGCATGCGACGTTCGAGCGCGGCGAGGCCCGTGACCTGCTCGCCGCGCTGGGGCAGCACCCCGACGCCTACGCCACCGTGTCCACCGCCGAACGCGTCCACACCGCGAGCGTCCTGGAGAGCCGCACGGTGCACGACGGCACCGTCGACCAGGGCCGGGCCCGGTCGGTGGTCCGCACGGGTGCCGAGGTCCAGGGCATCCTCGACGAGTCCCGCGCCGATCAGGTCCGGGCGGCCGGCGAGAAGGAGCACGCGGCGTACGAGAAGGCGCACGAGCGGAGCTCGCACTGGGTGGAGTTCGGCACCACCGCCGCGATCGCCGCCGGTGTGGCCTTCCTGCCGGCCACGGCCGCCGCGGCCGGCGCGGCGGCGGTCGTCGTCCCGCTGGCCGTGGACACCGGCAGCGGTGCCGTGGGGCAGGCCGCCTCGGGTGTCATCGGGGAGTGGTCCGACGAGGCCAAGGAGAAGCACAAGGACGGGGTCGCCGGGCAGGCGCACGCCTCCAACAAGGCGATGTTCCAGGCGGGTGAGCACAGCGCCGAGGCGCCCATGAGGCAGTTCGCGGAGCGCCACGGCATCGATCTCAACGGCGACTTCGGCAACGACCTCGCCGAGTCGGTGCGGGTCGGGTACGTGTCCGGGAACTCCGTCGCGCGGCAGCAGGGCCACGAGGCGCAGACGAAGTAGGCCGCCGCGTGAGCCTCCCGGGGCACGGCGAAGGCCGTCCGGGGAGATCGCCCGGACGGCCTTCGTGCTGCTGCGCAGAAGCCGTGACCGGAATCGAACCGGCGTAACTCGCTTTGCAGGCGAGTCCCTCAACCACTCGGGCACACGGCTGTGTGGTGGTGACGAGTACGAACGTACGGGGCCCGGCGCGGCGGGGGGAAGGGTGGCGCGGGGGCTGCAATGTGACTGCCATGCGGCGTTCACACGGGCTCGCGGACCTAGGTCGTGCGGCCGAGGCGGGATCGGTCGAAATGACAGGGGCGAGAGTGGCGCGTGAACCTTACTCTGGGGCGATGAGCGCCCTTGAACCCGGGATATCCGAGACCACCGTCGCCGCCCCGCCGCCGCAGGGCGGCATTCTCGGGCCGGCGTACCGGACGCTCAGCGTCGGGATCATCTCCGTGATCTTCCTGATCGCCTTCGAGGCCACCGCCGTCGGGACGGCCATGCCCGTCGCCGCGCGGGAGCTGGACGGGATCGGGCTCTACGCCTTCGGGTTCTCGGCGTACTTCACCACCAGCCTCTTCGCCATGGTGCTGTCCGGGCAGTGGGCCGACCGGCAGGGGCCGCTGCGGCCGCTGACGGTGGGGATCGGGGCCTTCGCCGCCGGGCTGGTGTGTTCCGGGACCGCGCAGCTGATGGGGGTGTTCGTCCTCGGGCGGGCGGTGCAGGGGTTCGGGGGCGGGCTGGTGATCGTCGCCCTGTACGTGGTGGTCAGCCGGGCCTACGAGGAGCGGCTGCGGCCCGCGATCATGGCGGCCTTCGCCGCGAGCTGGGTGGTGCCGTCGATCGTCGGGCCGCTGGCGGCGGGGACAGTCACCGAGCACCTGGGCTGGCGGTGGGTGTTCCTCGGGATCCCCGCGCTGGTCGTCGTACCGCTGATGGTGGCGCTGCCCGCGATCCGGCGCACCGCGTCCGGGCCGGTGGATCCCGCCTCGCCCGTCGCGTTCGACCGGCGGCGCATCCGGCTGGCGCTCGGGATCTCGCTGGGGGCCGGGCTGCTCCAGTACGCCGCCCAGGACCTGCGGTGGCTGTCGCTGCTGCCCGGTGTCGCGGGTGCGGCCCTGCTGGTGCCGGCGGTGCTGGGGCTGCTGCCGCGCGGCACGTACCGGGCGCGGCGCGGGCTGCCGTCGGTGGTGCTGCTGCGCGGGGTGGCGGCGGGGGCGTTCATCGGGGCGGAGAGCTTCGTGCCGCTGATGCTGGTGACCCAGCGCGGCCTGAGCCCGACGTGGGCGGGCTTCTCGCTGGCGCTGGGCGGGGTGACGTGGGCGCTGGGGTCGTGGGTGCAGTCGCAGGGCCGGACGGCGCCCTACCGGGAGCGGCTGATGGTCGCCGGGATGGTGATGGTGGCCGTGGCCATCGCGGCGGCCCCGGCGGTGCTGGTCGAGGCGGTGCCGGTGTGGACGCTGGCGCTGGCCTGGGCGGTGGGCTCGCTCGGCATGGGGCTGGTGATCGGCTCGACGAGCGTGCTGCTGCTGAAGCTGTCCGCGCCGGAGGAGGCGGGCGCGAACTCCGCCGCGCTGCAGATCTCGGACGCCCTGGCGAACGTGGTGCTGCTGGCGGCCGGGGGCGCCGCGTTCGCCGCGCTGGGCGGTGGGGCGGTGGGCGCGGGGCACGGGGCCGCCTCGGCGTCCGGGGCCGCCGGCTCGCACCCGGCGGCGTTCCTGGTGGTGTTCCTCCCGATGGCCTGCGTGGCCCTGGTCGGAGCGTGGGTCGCAACCCGCCTGGACCCGCCGCAGCCGGAGCCGCAGCCGGAGCCCTCGGGGGCCTGAGTCCGGCCCCCCCCGCCGGGCCTGCGCTGCGCGGGCGGTGGGCCGCTGCGCGGGGCCGTCCCCTACCCGCCCTTCCACCGTTCCCCGGGCGCTGCCCGGACCCGCGCCTCAAACGCCGGCGGGGCTGGAAGGCCCGGGGGTCCGGGGAGGACCCGCCCCGTCGGGCCGGGGCCGGAAAACGGGTGGGGTCGATCGCGCCCGCTGGTTACGCTCCGCTCGTGAACGTGAACGAGCTGACCCTGCGGATCTCCGACGCCGAGCGTGCCGAGCTGGCCGACCTCGCCGACGCCACCGCCTCGACCCCCGAGGCCCTGGCCCTGGAGGCCGTACGGGCGCACCTGCGCCGGGAGCGCGACCGCGTCGGGGCGGAGGCCGCCCGGCTGGCGGAGCGGCACGCCGGGCTGCTGAACAGGCTCGGGCAGTGAGCGCCGCCGTTCCGGTCCGGCACCTGACCCTCGCCGAGGTCCTGGACCTCGCCCGGCACGCCTGCCTGGCCCGGGACCAGCCCGTGGAGCTGCGGGCCCCCGGGCTGCTGGAGTCGGCGGTGCACCGGCCCCGCGCACGCATGTTCGGGGTCCCGGCCTATGAGGACCTCTACGAGCAGGCCGCCGCGCTGCTGCACGGCATCGCCGTGAACCACCCCCTCGTCGACGGGAACAAGCGCACGGCCTGGCTCGCCGCCGCGGCCTTCCTCGCCGTGAACGGGGTGGACCTCGCGGAGGCCGACCAGGACCGCGCGTACGGGCTGGTCGTGGACGTCGCGGCCGGCCGGGAGGCCGATCTCGCCTTGATCGCGCGGCGGTTGCGCTCGCTGTGACGCGCGGGCGGCGGAGGGTGTCCGGCCGGTGTCCGGCCCGCGGTCGGCCGGTGTGACCCTCGCCGCACCCGCCGAGGTCACGGGCCTGTCCCTCCGCGAGGGGCGGGCCCGCGCCGGTAAGGTGGCCCGGTTGTCCTACGTACGACCACCACGTCGGCGAGGACGGCCACGACTGCCACGACCGCCGAGAGCAACGAACCGGAGACCGTGACTACTACCGCCTCCCACCACCTCTCACCCGCCTTCCCCGGCCGTGCCCCCTGGGGTACCGCCAGCAAGCTGCGAGCCTGGCAGCAGGGGGCGCTCGACAAGTACGTCCAGACCCAGCCGCGGGACTTCCTCGCGGTCGCCACCCCCGGCGCCGGCAAGACCACCTTCGCGCTCACCCTCGCCTCCTGGCTGCTGCACCACCACGTGGTCCAGCAGGTGACCGTGGTCGCGCCGACCGAGCACCTGAAGAAGCAGTGGGCGGAAGCCGCCGCCCGCATAGGCATCCGGCTCGACCCCGAGTATTCGGCCGGGCCGCTGAGCAAGGACTACCACGGCGTCGCCGTCACCTACGCGGGCGTCGGCGTGCGCCCGATGCTGCACCGCAACCGCTGCGAGCAGCGCAAGACGCTGGTGATCCTCGACGAGATCCACCACGCCGGCGACTCGAAGTCCTGGGGCGAGGCCTGCCTGGAGGCCTTCGACCCGGCGACCCGGCGCCTGGCCCTGACCGGTACGCCCTTCCGGTCCGACACCAACCCCATCCCCTTCGTCACGTACGAGGAGGGGAACGACGGGATCCGGCGGTCCTCCGCCGACTACACGTACGGCTACGGCAACGCCCTGGGCGACGGCGTCGTCCGGCCCGTGATCTTCCTGTCCTACAGCGGCAACATGCGCTGGCGCACCAAGGCCGGCGACGAGATCGAGGCCCGCCTCGGCGAGCCGATGACCAAGGACGCCATCTCGCAGGCCTGGCGCACGGCGCTGGACCCGCGCGGCGACTGGATGCCGAACGTGCTGCGCGCCGCCGACCAGCGCCTGACGGAGGTCAGGAAGGGCATCCCGGACGCCGGCGGGCTCGTCATCGCCGCCGACCAGGACGCGGCGCGCGCGTACGCGAAGCTGATCCGGGAGATCACCGGGACCAAGGCGACCGTCGTGCTCTCCGACGACACCGGCGCCTCGAAGAACATCGACACCTTCAGCGCGAACGACGACCGCTGGATGGTCGCGGTCCGCATGGTGTCCGAGGGCGTCGACGTGCCGCGCCTCGCGGTCGGCGTGTACGCGACGACGATCTCGACGCCGCTGTTCTTCGCGCAGGCCGTCGGCCGCTTCGTGCGATCGCGCAGGCGCGGCGAGACGGCGTCCGTGTTCCTTCCGACGATCCCCTACCTCCTCGGCTTCGCGAACGAGATGGAGGTCGAGCGCGACCACGTCCTGGACCGGCCGAAGAAGGCGGGCGAGGACGACGACCCGTACGCCGAGTCCGAGAAGGAGATGGAGGAGGCGAACCGGCAGGAGGACGAGGACACCGGCGAGGACGAGCAGATGTCCTTCGAGGCCCTCGAATCCGACGCCGTCTTCGACCGGGTGCTGTACGACGGCGCCGAGTTCGGCATGCAGGCGCACCCGGGCAGCGAGGAGGAGCAGGACTACCTCGGCATCCCGGGTCTGCTGGAGCCGGACCAGGTGCAGCTGCTGCTGCAGAAGCGGCAGTCCCGGCAGATCGCGCACAGCCGCCGCAAGCCGGACGCGGAGTCGGACCTGCTGGAGCTGCCGGCCGAGCGGCGGCCGGTGGTTTCGCACAAGGAGCTGCTGGAGCTGCGGAAGTCGCTGAACACGATGGTGGGCGCGTACGTCCACCAGAGCGGGAAGCCGCACGGGGTGATCCACACGGAGCTGCGCCGGGTGTGCGGCGGGCCGCCGAGCGCGGAGGCGACGGCGGGGCAGCTGAAGGAGCGGATCAAGAAGGTGCAGGAGTGGGCCACCCGGATGCGGTGAGCCGGTCCTGAGAACGGGAAACGGGGTCCGTGCGCGGTGCGCACGGACCCCGTTCTCGTGGAGCCTGGATCAGGTGGTGACGCGGCGACGCTTGCCGGTGCCGGCGACCAGGGCCGCACCCATGGCGAGCGCGACACCGCCGGCGCCGAGCGCCCAGCTGGTGGCGGCGTCGGCACCGGTCTCGGCGAGCTCGCCGCCGGTGTTGGTGCTGCCGCCGTTGTTGCCGGAGCCGTTGTTGGTGTCGACGATCGGCGTGGTGGTGCCGCCGCCGTTCGGCTTGGTGTTGTTGTTGCCACCGGTGTTGCCACCGTTGTTCTGGCCACCCGTGTTGCCGCCGGTGTTGCCACCGCCGGTGGAGCCCTTGACGATCTTCGACTCGACGATGGTCGTGTCGGACCACACGTCGTCGTCCACGTTGCTGCCGCCGGTACCGATGACGACGATGTTGCCGGCCGGGGCGCCCGCGCTGAACTTGACGCGGACCTGGAGGTCGGTCTTCTTGGCCGGGAGGGCGATGTCGTCGGTCAGCAGCGCGACCGCGGCGCCGTCCTCGCCGATGATCTCCACGTCGTGCCAGGCGCCCTGGTGGAAGACCTGGACCTGGACGTTCTTGGCGCTCAGCGAGCCGGACTCGGCGGCGACGCCCAGGACGAGCACGTAGCTCTCCTGCGCCTTGCCCTTCGAGTTGTCGACCGTGTAGGTCAGGTTGGTCCAGCCGCCGCCGGCCTTGAAGGAGCTCGGGACACCGTCGATGCCGATGACGGGGCCGGTCGCGACCAGGTCCTCGTCCTCGTCCTCGACCTGCGGCGCGGGGGCCGGGGCCGGCTTGGCCGGGGTCTCGGCGGCGGGCTTGGCCGGGGCCGGAGCCGGGGCCGGCTTCGCCGGGGTCTCGGCGGCGGGCGTCGCGTCCTTCGCCGGGGTCTCGGCGGCGGGCGCGGCGTCTTCCTTCGGCGCGGCGTCCGGCGTCGTGACGGCCGGGGTCTGGGCCTCGTCCGCCATGGCGGGCGTGGCCATGAGGACCGTCGGACCGACGACAGCGGCGGCGGCCACGACGGCCATGCGCTTCAGCTTCACTGTTGCTTCTCTCCCCTTGTATGCGTCCGAGGCGTGTTGCGCCCCGCCCCCCCCAACATCTTTTTGAACACGATCAGAGTAATGGGCGTGTAAACCGATTTTCGGTCTGTGGACATTACGAATCGATACAGCCCCGTGCAGAAAACGTCTTAAACCGGCAGTAGGCGCCCGGATTCTGGACGAGGCCTTTCGCTCAGCGGACTCGCTCGCTACTGTCCCCGCATCGAACGCCCCGTGGCAGCGCCGCCGCGGGAGCGCAGCCGGTGCCTTGGCCGCCACCGGCGGCCTCTCCGTGCGTCGCCGAGGGACCGGCAGCGCTGCACCGCGTGAGAGTCACCGCCGCCCACCGATAACAGAGGGAGAGGCGTCGTGACCGCGGAAACCTCCCAGACTCTCGACCGAGGACTCAGAGTCCTCAAGCTGCTCGCCGACACCGACCACGGTCTGACCGTCACCGAGCTCTCCAACCGCCTCGGTGTCAACCGCACCGTCGTCTACCGCCTGCTCGCCACGCTGGAGCAGCACGCCCTGGTCCGCCGCGACCTCGGCGGCCGGGCCCGCGTCGGGCTCGGCGTGCTGCGCCTGGGCCGGCAGGTCCACCCGCTCGTGCGCGAGGCGGCCCTGCCCGCCCTGCGCTCCCTCGCCGAGGACATAGGGGCCACCGCGCACCTGACCCTCGTCGACGGCACCGAGGCCCTCGCCGTGGCCGTCGTGGAACCCACCTGGACCGACTACCACGTCGCCTACCGGGCCGGCTTCCGCCACCCGCTGGACCGCGGCGCGGCCGGCCGGGCCATCCTGGCCGCCCGTCAGGGCTCGCTCATCGAGCCCGGCTACACCCTGACCCACGGCGAGCTGGAGGCGGGCGCCAGCGGCGCCGCCGCACCGCTCGTCGGGATCACCGGGCTGGAGGGCAGCGTCGGCGTCGTGATGCTGGCCGACGCCGTCCCGGAGCGGGTCGGGCCCCGCGTGGTCGACGCGGCCCGCGAGGTCGCCGACGCCCTGCGCTGAGCCGCCGTCGGGCAGTCACCGCACCGGTCCTTCCCGCCGGGCCGCCAGGCCGTCGCGGGGAGGCCGCGGCGGCCCGGCTCCGGGCCCGGCGCGCGTCGGCCCAGTCGCCCGGGTCGGTAGATTGGCCGGGTGCTCTCTCGCCTCACACGTCTGCCGCGTCCCGCCGCCCTGGCCGTCTGCGCCGCCCCCGTCCTCGGGCTGTTCGCCGCCGCGGCCCTCGCGCCGCTGCCCTTCGTGGTGGCCGTGCCGGGCCCCACGGCCGACGTACTGGGCTCCGACCAGGGCAAGCCGGTGATCACCGTCACCGGCGCCCCCGTGCGGGACACCAAGGGCCAGCTCCGGATGACCACCATCCGCGCCACCGGCCCCTCCTCGACGATGAAGCTGCCCGAGCTGATCCGCCACTGGTTCGGGACCGACCAGGCCGTCATGCCCCGGGAGTCGGTGTATCCCTCGGGCGGAAGCGACAAGCAGATCGAGGAGCACAACCTGGAGGAAATGGCCCAGTCGCAGTCGGCCGCAGCGGCCGCCGCCCTCGGCTACCTCAAGAAGGACCCCAAGGACATCAAGGTCCAGCTCAACCTCGCCGACGTCGGCGGCCCGAGCGCCGGACTCCTCTTCACCCTGGGCATCGTCGACAAGCTCGACGGCGACGGCAGCGGCGGCGAACTCACCGGCGGCCGAAGCATCGCCGGTACGGGCACCATCACCGCCGACGGCACGGTCGGCGCCGTCGGCGGCGTGGGGCTGAAGACGCAGGCCGCGCGCCGCGACGGGGCGACCGTGTTCCTCGTGCCGAAGGCGGAGTGCTCGGACGCGAAGTCCGACCTCCCCGAAGGCCTCCAGCTCATCCCCGTCACTTCGCTGACGGACGCGGTGGACTCGCTGCGGGCGCTGAACCGGAACGGGGACGTTCCGTCCTGCTGACGGAGGGCCTCCCGTCGAGGCCGCGCCAGGATGGGAACACCAGCGGGATCAGCGTCGCCAGGAGGTAGACGGCGGCGAAGGCCAGCAGGGCCGGGGTCACGCCGAAGGCGTCGACCAGCAGGCCCGCCGCGAGACCGCCCATCGGCATGGCCAGCTCGCTGCCCGCCATGCTCACGCTGGAGGCCCGGCTGCGCATGTCCTCCGGCACCAGCTCGGAGACCACGGTGGTCAGGATCGGGTTCAGCACGCCCACGGCCAGGCCGGACAGGGCCATGGTCACCGCGAGGGGCAGCGGGGTGTCGGTGACGGCGGCGACCACGTAGCGGGTGGCCCCCGAGATCAGGAAGGCGCCCGCGAAGACGGCCCGGCGGGGGAAGCGCTCGCCCCAGGCCCCGTAGAGCAGGGCCCCGAGCAGGGCGAAGCCGCCGAAGAGGGAGACCATCAGGCCCAGCGTGGTGGCGCCGCCGAGGGCCTCGCGGCCGTGCACCGGGAGGAGTACGGACGACCAGCCCTGGTCCAGGCCGTTGGTCACCATCACCATGAGGGTGATGCCCAGCAGGAGCCGTGAGCGGGTCAGGAACCGCCAGCCCTCGGCCAGGTCGGTGCGGTACGCGGCGAACGAGGGCTTCTCCGCGGTGCGCTGGGGCTCGGCGGCGGGAACCCCGCGCAGGAAGGCGGAGATCAGCAGGGCGGAGGCGGCGAAGGTGGCCGCGTCCAGGAGGAGGACCGTTTCCGCGCCGAAGGCCGCGATCAGCACGCCCGCCACCGCGGCCCCGATCATCCGGGCCCCGCGCGAGACCGCGTCGTAGAGGCTGGCGGCCCGGGCGACGGTGGTGCCGGCGTGCTCGGCGAGGCTGGGCAGCAGGACGTAGCGGGCGGTCAGGCCCGGGGTGTGCACGAGGCCGCCGACGGCCATCAGCGCGCAGAGCATCCAGAATTCGAGGAGCCCCGCGTAGTGGAGGAGGGGGATCGCCCCGACCGACGCGGCGCAGATCACGTCGGAGGCCGCGGAGACCCGGCGGCGGCCGATCCGGTCGATGACCGGGCCGCCGACCAGCGCGGCGACGACGACCGGGAGGGTGGCGCAGAAGGCGACGATCCCGGCCCGGCCGGCGCTCCCCGTGGTCTGGAGCACGAACCACGGGACGCCGATCAGGGTGAGCGAACTGCCCGCTATGGAGATGGTGTTGGCGGCCAGGACCGCGGTGAAGGGCCGGCGGCTCATGCGGCGTGGTGCCGGACGCGGGCGTGGGCGGGGGCCGGCTGGAGCAAGCGGGTGCCGGCGGCGACGAGGGCCTCGCCCAGCCGGTTGCGCAGGGCGGGGAGGGCGGGGGAGCCGGCGGGTGCGGCTTCCCGGGCGAGGCGCCAGGCGGCGGCCTCGGCGGCGAGTTCGGCGGTGCGGGCGGAGTGCATCTCGGTGTGCGGGAAGGCGTGCATGGCAGGACTCCTTCTGCGGAGGTGAGATCTCGGGGTATGGCTCAGCGCGCGGGCGGGGTCGCTACGGGCGGGTGCGGCCGTGCCGGGGGAAGGCGTGCGTGTGGACGCGGACCGTCTCCGTGTCCTCGGACTGCGGCGCATCCTGGTAGCTGTTGACCAGCTCGTGCATCTTCTGGATCAGCTCTTGGCTCTGCGCGGGCGTCAGGCGCAGGGTGAAGTCGCTCATGTCGGAGGAGCCGTGCCGCCACTCCTTCGGCCACGAGTACGAGTCGCCGAGCCAGGTGCTCAGCTCCTGCGCGTGGATCGTGGCGATCTCGTGCCGGAAGGCGGCCGCCGCGCCCCGCGTCTCGGGGCTGTCGTCCTGGAGCAGCGACTCGTCGAGGCGGGTGCCGTCGTGGGCGGACTTCCACCAGCGCTCGCGGCCCTTGCCGTGCTCGGGCGCCTCCACGATGAAGCCGTACGCCGCGAGCTGGCGCAGGTGGTAGCTGGTGGCCCCGCTGGACTCGCCGAGGGCTGCCGCCAGTTGGGAGGCGGTGGCCGGCCCGTCCTTGCGCAGTGCGGACAGCAGGCGCATGCGCAGCGGGTGGGCCAGACCGCGCAGGGAGCGGGCGTCCAGGGTGTGGACCGACGGCTCGTTCTGCTCGGCGTCCGGGGTGTTCTCGGTCTCGGGCATGCCCCAACCGTAGGCTTGCAAAGAGTTCTATGCAAGCGATTCTTTGCAACCTTTTCTTTGGAAGTTCGGCGGGGGAGGGTGGGGGCGGCTCAGCCGTCCGCGGCCGCCTGCTCCACCAGGGGGATGATCCGCAGCGGGACCGGGTTCTCCATGACGATCGCCGTCGACGCCCGCACGATCCCCTCGAAGCCCACCACCCGGTCGATCACCCGCTGGAGGTCGGCGTTCGACCGCGCCACCAGCCGGCACAGCATGTCCCCGTGCCCGGTCGTCGTGTGCAGCTCCAGCACCTCCGGGACGCCCGCCAGGTGCGCCCGTACGTCCGCCCCCTGCCCCTGCTTGATCTCCAGCGTGGCGAACGCCGTCACCGGATACCCGAGCGCCGTCGGGTCCACCTGCGGGCCGAACCCGCGGATGACCCCGCTCGACTGGAGCCGGTCCAGCCGCGCCTGCACCGTGCCGCGCGCCACGCCCAGACGGCGGGAGGCCTCCAGTACGCCGATGCGGGGCTCGCGCGCCAGCAGGACGATGAGGCGGCCGTCGAGTTCGTCGATGCCCATGGAAACCTTCCCTCGATCGGCTGGTCATACTGCACAGATCTCTCAGTCATCCTCGGGCTCGGCTGGGCATTCTGTACAGCAGAAATGGAAACTATTGCGCAGCTTGTGGAAGAGCGGGAATCTGCGTTCATGACTGAGACCCTGGACACCACCCCGCAGACCGCGCGTGAGGCAGACCCCTTCCCGGTGAAGGGAATGGACGCGGTCGTCTTCGCCGTAGGCAACGCCAAGCAGGCCGCGCACTACTACTCCACCGCCTTCGGCATGAAGCTCGTGGCCTACTCCGGACCGGAGACCGGCAGCCGCGAGACCGCCAGCTACGTCCTGACCAACGGCGGCGCGCGGTTCGTCCTGACCTCGGTCATCAAGGCGACCACCGACCACGGCCGCTTCCTCGCCGAGCACGTCGCCGAGCACGGCGACGGCGTCATCGACCTCGCCATCGAGGTCCCGGACGCCCGCGCCGCCTACGCGTACGCCGTCGAGCAGGGTGCGCGCGGCCTGGACGAGCCGTACGAGGTCAAGGACGAGAACGGCACCGTCGTGCTCGCCGCCATTGCCACCTACGGCCAGACCCGCCACACCCTGGTCGAGCGCGTCGACTACACCGGCCCCTACCTGCCCGGCTACACGGCCGTCGAGCCGATGGTCGCCCCGCCGGCCAAGCGGACCTTCCAGGCGATCGACCACTGCGTCGGCAACGTCGAACTGGGCCGCATGAACGAGTGGGTCGCGTTCTACAACAAGGTCATGGGCTTCACGAACATGAAGGAGTTCGTGGGCGACGACATCGCCACCGAGTACTCGGCGCTGATGTCGAAGGTCGTCGCGGACGGCACCAAGAAGGTGAAGTTCCCGATCAACGAGCCGGCGATCGCGAAGAAGAAGTCGCAGATCGACGAGTACCTGGAGTTCTACAACGGCCCCGGCGTCCAGCACATCGCGCTGGCCTCGAACGACATCGTCTCGACGGTCCGCACGATGCGCGCGGCGGGCGTGGAGTTCCTGTCCGTGCCGGACGCGTACTACGACACCCTCGGCGAGTGGGTCGGCGACACGCGCGTGCCGATCGACGAGCTGCGCGAGCTGAAGATCCTCGCGGACCGGGACGAGGACGGCTACCTGCTGCAGATCTTCACCAAGCCGGTGCAGGACCGTCCGACCGTGTTCTTCGAGATCATCGAGCGGCACGGGTCGATGGGCTTCGGCAAGGGCAACTTCAAGGCGCTGTTCGAGGCGATCGAGCGGGAGCAGGACAAGCGGGGCAACCTGTAGGTCGCGCGGTTCCTTTCTTGACGCGCCGCTCGCGCGGCTCGGCGCCGGGGCGCCACGCCTTTTCCACGCGCCGCTCGCGCGGCTCGGCCACTGGCGGCCTCCCCGGCTTCGCGCCGCTGCGCCGGACTCCGTCCGTCGGGCCCGGGGCGGGGCCACGGGGCCGGGCTGGGGCCGGTGGGTCGTCTGCGGGTGGGGTGGGCCGCTGCGCGGGGCGAGGTCCCCTACCCGCCCTTCGCCCGTTCCCCGGGGCTCCGCCCCGGACCCCTTTGCGCTCAAACGCCGCGCGGGCTGGAGGATCCAGCCCCGCCGGCGATTGAGGCGAGAACGGGTGAAGGGCGGGGCGGGGAGCGGCCCCGCGCAGCGGCGGGTTACGTGCCGGCCGCGGAGGGCTTCGGCCTGGGCGCCGCGGGCTTCGGCTTCGGTTTGGGGGCGGGCGCCGCCGCAGGCTTCGGCTTCGGCGCCGCCGCCCTCGGCTTCGGGAGCTCCGGCGCCACCCACGGAGTGCGCGGCTGCATGTTCTCCGGGCCGCCCGCCGGGGGCTGCCCGACCGACGCCAGGGCCTCCTTCGCCAGCGGCCCCCGCACCGGGGAGAACACCGGGTTCGTGCGCAGCGCCGTCTGCAGGCTCCGCCGCGCCGCCGCCTCGTCGCCCAGCCCGCGCTCGATCACCGCCCGGTGGTACGAGAACTCGGCGTTCCGCAGCCCCAGGTCGGTCGCCTTCTTCGCGTACTCCAGTGCCTCCGGGTCCTCGCCGCCCTTGTGCAGCGCCCACCCCAGCGCGTCGGCCACCTGCACGCTCTTGTGCCGCGCCCACTCCGCCGACAGGCGGCGCACCGCCTGCGCCGGATCGCCGTGGTCCGCCTCGTACAGGCCGAGGACGACCTCCTCGTTGACCCCGTTCGCGGCGCCCGCCGCCGCCAGCGCGGCCAGCGAGCGGTACTGCACCCGCGCCTCCTCCGGCCGCTCCAGCGAGTCCAGCAGCTCGCCCAGCTCCAGCGCCAGCCTCGGCACCGGGGTGCGGCCCAGCGCCAGCCGGTAGTCCCGTACCGCCTCCCCGCCCCGGCCCAGGGCCGCCAGCGCCCTGGCCCGGCCGCCCAGCGCCTCGCCCTGCCCGGGGTCGGTGCGCAGCGCCGCCTCGTACTGGCGCAGCGCCTCCGCCGGGTCGCCGCGCTCCCACGCCAGCTCCCCGAGCCGGAACAGCACGTACGCCTTCTCCGCCGGGGACTTCGCCTCCCCGCCCGCCGCCTCCAGCGCCACCACCGCGTCCTCGCGCCAGCCCCGGTCCCGGTACACCTGGGCCGCCCTCAGGTGCGCCGCCAGGCCCGGCCGGAGCTCCAGCAGCCGGTCCATCGCCCGCTGCGCCGCCTTGTAGTCGCCGAGGCCCGTGTACGCGTCCACCAGGACCGGGTACGCCGTCCAGCGCCGCGGCGCCTGCGCCCGTACCAGCTCGCCCCACTTCCGCGCCGTCGCGAAGTCCCGCCGGGCACCGGCCAGGGCGCCCATGCCGGTCATCGCGTCGAAGTTGCCCTTCTCGGCGGGGCGGACCTCCAGCGACCGCTTGAGCGCCTTCTCCGCCTTCGGGTACCAGGCGGAATCGGCCGTCCGCCGGGCCTGTTCCAGGTACGCCGACCCGAGCACCGCCCACGAAGCGTCGTCGTCGGCGTGCGTGGCGACCCACTCCTCCCGGTCCGCCACCAGCGCCGTCAGGTCCACCGCCGCCGCCGGGGCGCCCATGCCCACCGCCGACGCGGCCCGTTCGCTCGGCCCCGGCGGGCGGGCGTCGTCACCGGTACGGGCCGGGCGGATCAGCAGGGCCCCGGCGATCAGGACCACCGCCACCGCGGCCGCCACGACCGTCTTGCGTCCGGTGAAGGTCACGGGCGGCGCGGGCTGCTGGGATTGCTCGTCGAAACCGTGCATGCGCTCACTGTGCGTCAATATGAAGAGCCCGCCGAGGTGTCCGAAGCCGGTCGCCGCCGTGTTCACACCGATGGCCCCGACTGTCACTGTGGCCACATGGATGACGATCTCATTGTGCGACTCGGCGAAGGACTCCCGCTCGAGGCGCTGCTGACCGACCCTCAGGTGACCGCCTCCTACGCCCGCGACACCGCCGGCTTCTGCGACGCCGGCACCCCCGCCGCCGTCGTCCTGCCGCGCACGGTGGAGCAGGTGCAGCACGTCATGCGCACCGCCACCGCCCTACGGGTCCCCGTGGTCCCGCAGGGCGCCCGTACGGGCCTCTCCGGGGCCGCCAACGCCTCCGACGGCTGCATCGTGCTGTCGCTCGTCAAGATGGACCGGATCCTGGAGATCTCCACCGTCGACCGGATCGCCCTCGTCGAACCGGGCGTGGTCAACGCGGTCCTGTCGCGGGCCGTCGCCGAACGGGGCCTCTACTACCCGCCCGACCCCTCCAGCTGGGAGCAGTGCACCATCGGCGGCAACATCGGCACCGCGTCCGGCGGGCTGTGCTGCGTGAAGTACGGGGTCACCGCCGAGTACGTGCTCGGACTGGACGTGGTCCTGGCCGACGGCCGGCTGCTGCGCACGGGCCGCCGTACCGCCAAGGGCGTCGCCGGATACGACCTGACGCGCCTGTTCGTCGGCTCCGAGGGCACCCTCGGGGTGGTGGTCGGGGCCGTCCTCGCGCTGCGGCCGGCGCCGCCCCGGCAGCTGGCGCTCGCCGCCGAGTTCCCCTCGGTCGCCGCCGCCTGCGAGGCCGTCTGCGCCGTCATGGAGGCGGGCCTGACGCCCTCGCTGCTGGAACTGATGGACCGTACGACCGTCCGCGCCGTCAACGCCCTCGGGAAGATGGGCCTGCCCGAGAGCACGGAGGCCCTGCTGCTCGCCGCCTTCGACACCCCGGACGCGCCCGCCGACCTGGAGGCCGTCGGCAGGCTGTGCACCGCCGCCGGGGCGGGTTCCGTCGTACCCGCCGATGACGAGGCGGAGTCGGAACTGCTGCTCCAGGCCCGCCGGATGTCCCTCACCGCCCTGGAGGCGCTCCGGCCGGCGACGATGATCGACGACGTGTGCGTGCCGCGGTCGCGGCTCGCCGAGATGCTGGACGGGACGGCCGCCATCGCCGCGGCGCACGAACTCCTCATCGGCGTCTGCGCGCACGCCGGCGACGGCAACACCCACCCGGTGGTCTGCTTCGACCCCGCCGACGAGGACGAGACGCGGCGGGCGCGGCGGTCCTTCGACGAGATCATGGCGCTGGGGCTGTCCCTGGGCGGCACGATCACCGGGGAGCACGGGGTGGGGGTGCTGAAGAAGGAGTGGCTGGCCCGTGAACTCGGCCCCGTCGGGCTGGAGATGCAGCGCACCGTCAAGCAGGCCTTCGACCCGCTCGGGCTGCTGAACCCCGGCAAGCTCTTCTGAGGTCCGCGCCGTCCCGTCGTACGGGGTGCCGGTACCGGTGCCGGCGCCGGTCCCGGTCCCGGTTGCCGTGCCGGTCACAGGTCGCCCTCCGCGGACTCGTCCGAGGGCCACGGGTCGCGCAGCCACAGCTCGTCGGCGGGGGTGGGGGTGAGCAGGGCGGCCAGGGCGTCGTCCAGGCCGAGCCGCTCCGCCTCCGTCCCCGGCGGGACCACGCGCAGGGTGCGCTCCAGCCAGGCCGACACGGAGCCGGCCGGGGCCTCCAGGAGGGCGTCGCCGTCGGGGGAGCTCAGCGCCATGCACAGGACGGACTGGTTGTCGATCTTCACGGGCCAGATCCGGACGTCTCCGTGGCCGCACGGGCGGAACACCCCCTCGACGAGCAGCTCGCGGGCGAAGGTCCAGTTGACCGGGGTGCTGGAGCCGGTGTGGAAGGTGACGTGCACGGCGTAGGGGTCGTCGGTGAGGTACAGCAGCTTCGCGGGTACGGGGATGCTGCGCTCGGGGGACAGGACCAGCTTCAGTTCGAGTTCGCGCTCGATGACGGGGTGGTGCATCGCGGCCTCACTTCGGTGCGTTCGTCTGCGGACGCGGGGCGGTTCTCGCCCCGCACGAGGAGAGAGCACCCTCGTGCCCGGGTATGACGCGGGTTTCCGCACCGAATGTCAGGTTGGCCGAAACCTTTCGGTTGACCGGAATCCGTCGGGTGGGGTGGGGGTGGGGCGAGGTTCGCCCGAACGTTTGGAATCTCCCGTTACCGGACCTGCCGGGCGGGGGTTCTTGGCTATGGTCCTCCCCTTGGGTCCTCCCCTGCACAAGCCTCAAGCCACGATCGGAGTTGGGGACATTGACGGCCTCCCCTGGTGACGGAGAGCACGCGGCCCGCGAGGGCTACTACCCCGACCCGTCCATCCCCGGGTACGTCCGGTACTGGAACGGCGCCGCCTGGGTTCCGGGTACGAGCCGTCCCGCCGCCGCCTCCGTCGCCGTCCGGGTGGAGGAGACGGGGCCGGTCTTCCTGGACGAGACCTCGATGACGGAGGCCCTCCGGGACCCGGACCCGACGCCGTGGGGCTCCGCCGGCCACGGGGACGCCGGGGCGGCCCGGGTCCGGGACTCCGCCCCGGGCCCGGCATGGGGCGGAGCCCCGCAGGCGGGCGCCGGCCCCGACCGCGCCTGGGACCCGGGAGCGGGTCCGGGGCACGCCCTGCGCGGCGGCGCGGGCGGGGACTGGAGCGGGGGCGCCGGAGCCGACCCGTCGCGGGACCGGGCTCCCGGCCAGGCCGGCGGCGCGGGCGCGGACTGGGGGTACGGGGCCGAGCCGGGCGGCCGCCCGGGGCCTGGGCCGGACTGGGGTTCCGGCCCGGCCCCGGGCGGTGGCGGGGGCGGTGGCGGGGTCGGAGCCGAACCGGGCCGGGGCCCGGGTGGTGGTGGGGCCGATGTGCGGGACTGGGGTTCCGGCCCGGAGCCGGGGCGGGGCCCGGGCGGTGGCGATGGCGGCGGCGTGGTCGGAGCCGAGTCGGGCCGGGGCGCGGGTGCTGGCGGGGCGGTGGGCGAACCGGGCCGGGGGGCCGGCGGGTGGCAGGTCGATCCCGTTCACCAGGCCGGCTTCGGCGGGCCCCGCGACGCGCGGGTCTCCTGGGGCGACCCGGCCGAGCCCGAGCCCGGCCGGCCCGCCGGGATCTCCCTCGCCCGGCCCGCGGCCGCGGCCGCCGCCACCGCGCAGCGGCTCCCGGCGCAGGCCGCCGCCGAGAGCGTCGGCATCCTGTCGGCCCGCCCGCCGGCCTGGCCCGACGCCCCGGGCGCCGGCACCTCGGGCCTCACCTCCAGCTGGCCGGAGGCCACCCCCGAAGCCCCGCCGCAACGGCCGCAGCCGGAGCCGCAGCCGGCGACGGTACGCCGGACCCCCGAGCCGGCCCCCGCCCCCGAGCCGGTGCGTGTCCCCGCCCCGGAGCCCCGGGACGCCGCGGCGGTACGGGCCCCCGCGCCGGACCGCTGGGCCCCGGGGGCAGGACGCGCCCCCGAGCCGGTACCGGCCCCCGCGCCGGACCGCCGGGCCCCCGCGCCCGCGCCCGCGCCGGAGCCCGCGCCCGACCGGGAGCGCCGGCCCGCCGAGCCGGGGCGCCGGGCCCCCGGGGCGCACGAGGGGCCCGGGCCCTCGTGGTCCCGCGCGGCCGCCCCCGTACCCCCGCCGGAGGCACCCGCACGGGAGGACGGCCGGGCCGTCTTCGAGCGGATGGCGGAGCGGGCCGTGCGGCCCGCCGGGCTGGGGCGGCGGGGGGCGGCACGGCTGCTGGACTCCCTCGTGCACGCCGCCTTCACCGCGGCCGTCGCGCTGCCCGTCGTACCCCGGGTGACGGCCCATCTGGAGGCGAAGGTCGACGCCGCCCGGGCGAGCGGGCGGACCACCACCGTGTACCTGCTCGACGCCACCACCGCCGGGTACCTGGGCGCCCTGCTCGGTGCCGTCCTGCTCTTCGGCGTCCTCTACGAGGCCCTGCCCACCGCCCGTTGGGGCCTGACCCCGGGCAAGAAGCTACTCGGCGTGCGCGTGCTGGCCACCGCCACCCTGCGCCCGCCCTCCTTCGGCGCGGCCCTGGGCCGCTGGCTCGTGTACGCCTTCCTGGGGCTGCCGGGCAGCCTGTGGTGCCTGGTGGACCGCCCCCGCCGGCGGGCCTGGCACGACCGCGCCGCCGGGACGTTCGTGACCCGCTGACCGGGCCCCGAAGGCCGCCGTGCGCCGCCGCGGCGGCCCGTGCCCCGGACGGACGCGGCCGCGTTGCGGGGCGCGCGGAGCCGGGTTCGACTCGGGCCATGAGCACCGACCAGCCGCCGCCGGGCGACCGGCCCGAGGACGACCCGTTCCTCAAGAAGCCCCAGGAGCCGACGCCTCCGTCGGGCGGTTCGCCGTACGGCTCGCCGCCCCCGCCCCCCGGTGGCGGCGGTTACCCCCCGCCCCCGCCCCCCGGCGGCGGCTACCCCCCGCCCCCACCCCCGCCCCCGTACGGCGGCGGGCCCGGAGACCCGTACGGCGGCGGTGGCGGCTACGGCATGCCCGATCCGCTCGCCGGGATGCCCCCGCTCGCGGACTTCGGCAAGCGGCTCGCAGCGCGCGTGATCGACACGCTGATCGTCGGCGTACCGCTGTTCCTCATCCAACTGCCCTTCGGTTCCCGGCGGTACGTCGTGGACACCGAGAAGGGCGAGGACGTCACCGAGGTCATCTCGAAGTCGTACGGCGGCTCGGGCCTGGTGTGGACGCTGATCACGATCATCGCGTACGTCGGCTACGACTGGTGGTTCACGCAGAAGAACGGACGGACCGTCGGCAAGAGGGCCATGGGCCTGCGCGTCGCGATGCTCAACGACGGCAGCGTGCCGCCGTCGGGCGCCGCGCTCGGCCGCGGCGTCGTGCTCTGGGTGCCGACGCTGGTGTGCTGCTTCTGCCTGTGGCCGCTCGCGCTGATCGTGTCGATGCTCGTAGACAAGCCGTACCGGCAGGGGCTCCACGACAAGGTGGCCAAGACGGTGGTGGTCACCTCGACCTGAGCCGGAGTCCTTCGTACGAGGGCACGCGCGGGCGGCCGACCCCGGTGGGGGGCGGCCGCCCGCGCCGGTGTCCGGTCAGTGGTGGACGGGGTGGTCCGCGGAGGCGGTCCGGGGCTCGGGCACCCGGGAGGCACCCGCCCCCGCCGCCGACCCGTCCCGCCCGGCGGAAACCCCGGCGGAATCCCCGCCGGACCCCGCGGGCGCCCCTACGGCGCCGGGCGCCTGCGCCCCGCCGCGCCGCGCCGCGTGCCGGCCCCGGCGCCGCGGGATCGGCACGGTCAGCGCGACCAGCAGGCCGAGGGCGAGCGCGGCGGCGGAGATGACCGCGACCCCGATCCCGGTGCTCGTCTGCGAGAGCAGCAGCATGGCGATCGTCGACACGACGACGGTGGCGGAGCCGTAGGCGAGCTGTGCGGCAGTCGGACGCGGCATGGCGTTTTCCGTCCTCAAGGCGTGGAGGGTGGGAGTCGCATCGACAGATCGCGCACGCGTCAAGTGACTCCCGGAAGGGATGCCCGGACGGAGCAACAGGTAAGCGTGACCTTACCCACGGTGTCGGGGCACGGAGGGGCGCACGGCGTCGCACGATGTCGCACACCCGGCCGCGGGACCCGGCAAGCGGAGGCCTTCGCCCCGGATGGGGACGTATGGCGATGGAACGTCCGAATAGCGGAACTCGCTGACCGCATAGTGCAGTTGTAAGGAAGAAGTCAAGGTCTGTCTTTTCTTTAGACTCTCCGGTCAAATGTCGTCACTTGAGACGCGCGCCGCGCGGAACCCCCCACTCCTACGGAGATGTTCCGACCTACGTCGCGGCCGCGGGAGGGGAACGACATCAAGTGACCGGAAACTCCACCAGGCGTCGCGCGCTGCGCGCCGCCGCCGTCGGCGTGACCATGGCCGCCACCGCGGCCTCGGGCGCCTTCTTCACCACGGCCCAGGCCACCACCGCGTGGGGCAGCGATGCTCCGGCGGTCGACAAGCAGGACCCCACCTCCCCCGCGAAGGAGCAGGTCCAGCACAACCTGGAGACCCCGTTCAGCAAGCAGAACGCGCAGGCGCGTGAAGCCGCCCTTGACCAGGTGCTGGCGGGCAAGAAGAACGTCGAGCAGCGCGGCGCCTCGAAGGTCGTCAAGCTCGACGACAAGAAGTACGTCGAGCTGGGCCGCGAGAAGACCGACAAGATCTTCACGATCCTGGTCGAGTTCGGCGACCAGGTCGACAGCACGACCATGTTCGACCCGGACGGCCCGACCGGCCCGAAGCCGCCGGAGCCGAAGTACGGCGGCACGCCCGGCCCGCTGCACAACACGATCGCGCAGCCCGACCGCGCGTCGAACAACAGCACCGCCTGGCGCAAGGACTTCAGCCGCGACTACTTCCAGGACCTGTACTTCGGTACCGGCCAGGGCAAGGACTCGCTGAAGACCTACTACGAGAAGACCTCCTCGGGCCGCTACTCGGTCGAGGGCGAGGTCGCCGACTGGGTCAAGGTCCCGTACAACGAGGCCCGTTACGGCTCGAACTTCTGCGGCCAGACCAACTGCTCCAACGTGTGGGACACCGTCCGCGACGGCGTCACCGCGTGGACGGAGGCCCAGAAGAAGGCCGGCAAGACCGACGAGCAGATCAAGGCCCAGCTGGCGCAGTACGACCAGTGGGACCGCAACGACTTCGACGGCGACGGCAACTTCAACGAGCCCGACGGCTACATCGACCACTTCCAGATCGTCCACGCGGGCGAGGACGAGTCGGCCGGCGGCGGCGTGCAGGGCAAGACGGCGCTGTGGGCGCACCGCTGGTACGCGTACGGCACCGACGTCGGCAAGACCGGCCCGGCGAACAACAAGGCCGGCGGTACCCAGATCGGCAACACCGGCATCTGGGTCGGCGACTACACGATGCAGCCGGAGAACGGCGGCCTCGGCGTCTTCGCGCACGAGTACGGCCACGACCTCGGTCTGCCGGACCTCTACGACACCTCCGGCGGCGGCGAGAACTCGGTCGGCTTCTGGTCCCTGATGTCGGCCGGCTCCTGGCTCGGCAACGGCAAGGACTCCATAGGCGACCTCCCGGGCGACATGACCGCCTGGGACAAGCTCCAGCTGGGCTGGCTGAACTACGACACGGCCAAGGCCGCGACGAAGTCCACCCACAAGCTGGGTGTGTCGGAGTACAACACCAAGGACAAGCAGGCGCTGGTCGTCGAGCTGCCGAAGAAGCAGGTCAAGACCGACATCGTCGCTCCCGCCGAGGGCTCCTCGCAGTGGTGGAGCCAGATGGGTGACGACCTCAAGAACACCCTGACCCGCTCGGTCGACCTGACCGGCAAGAAGTCCGCCGCCCTCTCCCTCAAGGGCTGGTGGGACATCGAGGCCGACTACGACTTCCTCTACACCGAGGTGTCCACGGACGGCGGCGCCACCTGGACCGCGCTGGCCGGCACCGCCGACGGTGCGGCCATCCCGGCCGACGCCTCCGGCAGCCCGTCGCTGACCGGTACCTCCGGTGCCTGGAAGGCGCTGAACTTCCCGCTGGACGCCTACGCGGGCAAGAAGGTCGACCTCCGCTTCCGCTACCAGACGGACGGCGGCGCGGGCGGCAAGGGCTTCACGGCCGACGCCGTCACCCTGACCGCGGACGGCGCCGCGCTGTTCACCGACGGCGCCGAGAACGGCGACAACGGCTGGACCGGCAAGGGCTTCGAGCGCATCGGCGCGGGCTTCACCAAGGAGTACCCGCAGTACTACATCGCCGAGAACCGCCGCTACGTCTCGTACGACCGCACCCTCAAGGTGGGCCCGTACAACTTCGGCTGGGCCAACACCAAGCCGGGCTGGGTCGAGCACTACCCGTACCAGGACGGCCTGCTGATCTGGCTGTGGGACAAGTCCCAGAAGGACAACAACACGAGCCAGCACCCGGGCTCGGGTCTGATCCTGCCGATCGACGCCAACGCCAAGCCGATGAAGTGGTCGGACGGCACCCTGCTGCGGAACAAGATCCAGCCGTACGACGCCACGTTCAGCGCGTACTCGACGGACGCGTTCACCCTGCACAACAAGGGCGAGTCGCTCTTCGTCAAGCCGAAGCCCGCGAACCTGGTCTTCGACGACCACAAGGGCAAGTACTACTACGACGAGAACCCGACCGGTTCGGTGAAGGTCGCTGACACCAACACCAAGATCAAGATCGTGAAGGAGCCGTACGACGGTCTCCAGATGACGGTCGAGGTCGGCCCCGCCGCCAAGTAGTCCAGTAAAACCGCAGGTCAAAGCATGATCGGCCGTCGCCCTCTAGCGGGCGGCGGCCGATCGCGTTTAGATGCGGGGACGACTGTTCTTATTGACGGGGGAGCTGAGGATCATGCCCGGTGGAGGTTTCGTCAGATTGCCAGGCGGCAGCGTGGTGGTCGCGCTCACGCTGCCGAGGCCGTCCGGCGACGGCGGCGACGTACGGGTGCTGGTGCACGCCGTGAACCGGGCCCGCGCCCTGACCAGGCTGCGGAACCTCGGGATGCGGGCCGTGTACCTCAGGGGCAACGCCCAGCCCCCCACCCCGGACGAGATCACCGCCGTCCTGCACCACCCCGACGGCCTCCTGTGGCGCGGCGCCCCGGACCCCGGGCAGGAGCTCTGGCACCCCATCCGCGCCCTCCTGGGGGGCTGAGGGGGCTCAGCCGCCCACCAGGGTCACGCCGGCCGCCCGGAGCTCCTCCAGGGCCTTCTCGGTGGTGTGGGGGGCCACGGCGGCCGTCAGGTCCAGCAGCACGCGGGTGGTGAAGCCGGCGCGGGCGGCGTCGACGGCGGTGGCCTTCACGCAGTGGTCGGTGGCGATGCCGACCACGTCGACCTCGCTCACGTGCCGGTCGCGCAGCCACTCGGCGAGGCCCTGGCCGTTCTCGTCGGTGCCCTCGAAACCGCTGTACGCGGCCTCGTAGGCGCCCTTGTCGAAGACGGCGGCCACGGCCCCGGAGGCGACGGCGGGGGCGAAGTTCGGGTGGAACCCGACGCCCTCGGTCCCGGCGACGCAGTGCACCGGCCAGGAGGTCTCGTAGTCCGGCTCGGCCGGGGGCCGCGCGAAGTGGGACCCGGGGTCGACGTGGTGGTCCCGCGTCGCCACGACGTGCCGGTAGCCCGGGGTGGTCTGGCCGATCAGCTCCGTGATCGCGGCGGCGACGTCGGCCCCGCCGGTGACCGCGAGGCTGCCGCCTTCGCAGAAGTCGTTCTGTACGTCGACGACGATCAGTGCGCGGTGCATGTCGCGTGTCCTTCGGGTCGGTGTGTGGTCGTGCGGTGCGGTGCGGTGCGGTCCGGCGGGCCCTGCGGGTGCTCTTCCCCCACCCCACCCCTTCCCGAACCTGGGGCTCCGCCCCAGACCCCGTTGCGCTTGGAGGATCCAGCCCCGCCGGCGTTTGAGGCGCGGGGGTCTGGGGGCGGAGCCCCCAGGGA
>NZ_JBWKEZ010000008.1:128045-168560 GCF_056434525.1 Streptomyces sp. NPDC044002 | reverse complement strand
GGGTCCCCCCCCCAACGCTTTTTTGTGGGGGGAGGCCCCCCCCGCGCGGGTTTGGGGGGGGGGGGGGGGGGGCCCCCCCCCCCCCCCGGAACGGTGGAAGGGCGGGTAGGGGACCAGCCCCGCGCAGCGGCCCACCCACCCGCAGGCGAGCCACCGGCCCCCGCCCGCCCCCGGTGGCCCCGCCCCGGGCCCGACGGACGGAGTCCGGCGCAGCGGCGCGAAGCCGGTGAGGCGCCCCGGCGCCGAGCCGCGCGAGTGGCGCGTGGAAGAGGCGTGGCGCCCCGGCGCCGAGCCGCGCGAACGGCGCGTCAAAAAGGGCGGCGACGCGTCAGGAAACGGCCTCGGTCGGGATCACGGCCTCGCCGCGCGAGAGCTGGGTCGCCGAGAGCGGGAGGCCGGCCCTGGCCGCCCGGTGGCGGTCGCGCGCGGCCTCCAGCGGCTCGCGGGCCACCACCTCGCCCGCCTTCACCAGCTGCACCAGCAGCTGCGAGCCGGCCAGCGCGGCCGGCACCGGCCCGGTGCCGACGACCTCGGCCTCCGCGACCCCCTCGGCGTCCCGCCGCCGCGCCGCCCACTTGCGGCCGCCGACGGAGGTCTTGCCGCCCGTGGACTTCTTCGCCACCGGCACCAGCGTTGCCTTCGGGTCCGCCGAGGCCGCCCGCGCGACCAGCTTGTAGACCATCGAGCACGTCGGGTGCCCGCTGCCGGTCACCAGCTGGGTGCCCACCCCGTACGCGTCCACCGGCGCCGCCGCCAGTGAGGCGATGGCGTACTCGTCCAGGTCGGAGGTGACCACGATCCGGGTGCCGGTCGCGCCCAGCTCGTCCAGCTGCTGCCGCACCCGGTGCGCGACGAGCAGCAGGTCCCCGGAGTCGATCCGGACCGCGCCCAGGTCCGTCCCGGCGACCTCCACCGCGGTCCGCACGGCCTCGGCGACGTCGTACGTGTCCACCAGCAGGGTGGTCCCGCTGCCCAGCGAGGCGACCTGCGCGGTGAAGGCGTCCCGTTCGCTGTCGTGGACGAGGGTGAAGGCGTGCGCGCTGGTCCCGACCGTCGGGATCCCGTACCGGAAGCCGGCCGCCAGGTCGGAGGTGGAGGTGAAGCCGCCGACGTACGCGGCCCGCGAGGCCGCGACCGCCGCCAGTTCGTGGGTGCGGCGCGCGCCCATCTCGATCAGCGGCCGGTCACCCGCCGCCGAGGCCATCCGGGAGGCGGCCGCGGCGATGGCGGAGTCGTGGTTGAGGATCGAGAGGACGACCGTCTCCAGCAGCACGCACTCGGCGAAGCTGCCCTCGACCCGCAGGATCGGCGACCCGGGGAAGTAGACCTCCCCCTCCGGGTATCCCCAGATGTCACCCGAGAAGCGGTACGACGCCAGCCAGTCCAGCGTCCGCATGTCGACGACGGCCCGCTCCCGCAGGAACTCCAGTACCGCGCCGTCGAAGCGGAAGTTCTCCACGGCGTCCAGGACGCGCCCGGTACCGGCCACCACCCCGTAGCGCCGCCCCTCGGGCAGCCGCCGGGTGAAGACCTCGAAGACCGAGCGGCGTTCGGCGGTGCCGTTCGCCAGGGCGGCCTGCAGCATCGTCAGCTCGTAGTGATCCGTGAAGAGCGCTGTCGACGGCACGTCCACCGGCAGGCCCAGGTCCGCAGGGTTCATGCCACGGATGCTAGCGCACATTTCGTCAGAGTGACGAGATGTAGGGGCCGGTTTGTGCGACCGGCCCGTCGCAGTGGCAGCATGGGACGAGTGAGTGTTGCTCCTATTGAGATCGAACGCACCGAATCCGCCGAGGAGACCTTCGCGGTCCCCGAACCGGACGTCCCGTGGGTGACCCTGGTGCACAACGACCCGGTCAACCTCATGAGCTACGTGACGTACGTGTTCCAGGCGTACTTCGGCTACCCCAAGGACAAGGCGACCAGGCTGATGATGGACGTCCACAACAAGGGCAAGGCGGTCGTCTCCAGCGGCACGCGTGAGGAAATGGAGCGCGACGTGCAGGCCATGCACGGCTACGGGCTCTGGGCGACCCTCTCGCAGGACCGCAACTGATGGGCGGCGTGTTCGAGCCCCTGAAGGGCGGCGGGGCCGCGGTGGCCCTGGACGAGATCGAGATCTCCATCCTGCGCTCGCTGGCCGTGCAGCTGCTGGAGCTGATCGGCCCCGGCGAGCCGGAGCCCGACCCGGACGCCGACCCCCTGGCGGTGCTGTTCGCCGCCTCCGACGGCCCCACGGAGCCCCCGTCCGACCCGGCGCTGGCCCGGCTCTTCCCCGACGCCTACGGGGGCCCCGGCGGCCCGGGGGAGAAGGAGGACCCGCAGGAGCTGCGGGCCCGCTCGGCGGAGTTCCGCCGCTTCACCGAGAACGACCTGCGCACCCGCAAGCGGGAGGACGCGCTGGCCGTCGTGCGCAGCCTCGACTCCCTCACCCCGGCCGGCGACGGCGCGGCGGTGCTGGAGCTGACCGGCGAGCTGCCGCTGCGCTGGCTCGGCGCGCTCAACGACCTCCGGCTGACCATCGCGGCCCGGCTGGACATCACCGAGGACGACGAGAGCGCGGTGCTGTTCCGGCTCCCGGACGACGACCCGCGCAAGCCGATGGTGATGGCGTACCTCTGGCTCGGCGGCCTCCAGGAGACGCTCATCGAGACCCTCTGAGGCGGGTCGGTCCGCCCCGCGGACGTCACCGCGCGCACGTGTTCGCTCAGCGGACGCTCAAATCCGGATAACGATCAGATCACCGTCATGCGGTGATCTGATCTTTTTGCGCCGCCATGTCCTGATATTGCCGTGCCCTGTGTCACTTTTCCGCCCTTCTCCCGCCCGCGAGCACGTGATAGATCTTCACGACCGCCGACGGGACGCCACCCATGTCCCCCGGCCCGCTTGAACCGGCTGACCGCCGGCGTGCAACTCCATCCGTATCCGGGGGGATCGAGGAACCCGATCCGCAGCCGTTCGAGGCGCGGGTCGGCGTGGAGAAAGGCGCACCAAAACATGACCTCTGTGCAGGTCGAGCAGCACGACAGGACGCCCGGCGAGGGCGGTCAGGGCGAGGGCGACGGGGAGGGCTACCACCGGGCGCTCGGAGCCCGCCAGATCCAGATGATCGCGATCGGCGGAGCCATCGGCACCGGCCTCTTCCTGGGCGCCGGCAAGGCGATCTCCAAGGCCGGACCGAGCCTGATCCTGGCCTACGCCATCGCCGGACTGGTCATCTTCTTCATCATGCGGGCCCTGGGCGAACTGCTCATGTACCGGCCCGTCTCCGGCTCGTTCTCGGACTACGCCCGCGAGTTCCTGGGCCCGTTCTGGGGCTACGCGACCGGCTGGACCTACTGGCTGTTCTGGGTGGTCACCGGCATCACCGAGGTCACCGCCGCCGCGAAGTACATGTCGTACTGGACGAACGACAGCTTCCCGCAGTGGGCGTACGCGCTGATCTTCACCGTGATCCTCTACGCCGCCAACCTGATCTCCGTGAAGCTCTTCGGCGAGCTGGAGTTCTGGTTCTCCATGGTCAAGGTCACCGCCATCGTCGGCATGATCCTGATCTGCGCCGGCATCCTCACCATCGGCTTCTCCGACGCCGCCGCGACCGCCTCCGTCTCCAACCTGTGGAACGACCGCGGCTTCTTCCCCAACGGCATCGGCGAGACGCTGATGACCCTGCAGATCGTGATGTTCGCCTTCCTCGCGGTCGAGCTGGTCGGCGTCACCGCCGGCGAGTCCAAGGACCCCGCGAAGACCCTGCCCAAGGCCATCAACACCGTGCCGTGGCGCATCGCCGTCTTCTACGTCGGCGCGCTCATCATGATCATGTCGGTCATCCCGTGGTCCAACTTCAAGGCCGGCGAGAGCCCCTTCGTCCTCGCCTTCGAGAAGATGGGCCTCGGCATCGGCGCCGCGATCGTCAACTTCGTCGTGCTGACCGCCGCCCTGTCCTCCTGCAACTCGGGCATGTACTCCACCGGCCGCATGCTGCGCGACCTCGCGCTCAACGGCCAGGGCCCCAAGTTCTTCACCAAGCTCACGAAGAACGGCACCCCGCTCGCCGGCACCACCTTCTCCGCCGCGCTGATGCTGGTGGGCGTCTGGATCAACTACGTCGCCCCGGGCAAGGCCTTCGACTACGTCGTCTCCTTCGCCACCATCTCCGGCATGTGGGCCTGGATCATGATCCTGGTCTGCCAGATCCGCTACCGCGCCAAGGCCGACCGCGGCGAGCTGCCGCAGTCCGCCTTCCGCGCCCCCGGCGCGCCGTGGACCAGCTGGTTCGCCCTGCTCTTCATCGGCATGGTCATCGTGATGATGGGCGTCGACAAGGACTCCCGCGTCTCGCTGTACTGCGCCCCGCTGTGGGGTCTGATCCTGGGCGTCTCCTACCTCGTCCTGAAGGCCCGCAACCCGCAGGGGGCCGCCTTCAACAAGGTCACCCGCTGACCGGCTGAACGCGGTTCCCGGCCGCCTGCCGCGGCCGGGAACCCGCCCCCCGGGCCCCGCGCCCAAGGCGCTGTGTCCACCATTCGGGCCCTCCCGTACCACTCCTCGGTACGGGAGGGCCCGTCTGCTTATCCTGTGGCTCATGCTGACCCTCACCCAGGCCCTGTACGACCAGATCGTCGAGCACGCCCGCAAGGACCACCCGGACGAGGCGTGCGGCGTCGTGGCCGGCCCCGCGGGCACGGGCCGCCCCGAGCGGTTCATCCCGATGCTCAACGCGGCCCGGTCGCCCACGTTCTACGAGTTCGACTCGAAGGATCTGCTCAAGCTCTACCGCGAGCTCGACGACCGGGACGAGGAGCCCGTGATCGTCTACCACTCGCACACCGCCACCGAGGCCTACCCCTCGCGCACGGACGTCACCTACGCGAACGAGCCCGGCGCGCACTACGTCCTCGTCTCCACGGCCGACCAGGACGGCCTCGGCGAGTTCCAGTTCCGCTCCTACCGGATCGTCGACGGCGTGATCACGGAGGAAGAAGTGCAGGTCGTAGCCGCCTACTGACCACTATGTGAGCCGACGGCGTCCACGATGCGGGATCACACTCCAAACACCGGACCGGGAATCGTTAACATGACCGCATGGTTTCCCACGACGTGAGCATCGAGACGCCCGGCAGGCTGCTGCTCGTGGCGCGGCTGCACGTCGACCTGTGCCGCCTCGCCAGCGCCATCTGTCCTGCCGTCTGAGCACCGGGCCCCTTCCGCGCGGGGGCTGCACGAACGCGCGCCCGCACACTTCTTCGCCCCCTTCACGACACTGGAGCCTGCCATGGCCATCGAGGTCCGCATCCCGACCATCCTCCGCACCTACACCGACGGCGAGAAGGCCGTGAACGGCGAGGGCGCCACCCTCTCCGAGCTGTTCGCGGACCTGGACACCCGCCACCAGGGCATCGAGGCGCGCATCGTCGAGGACGGCAAGCTGCGCCGCTTCGTGAACGTCTACCTCAACGACGAGGACGTCCGCTTCATCGACGGCATCTCCACCGCCCTCAAGGACGGCGACAGCGTCACCATCCTCCCGGCCGTGGCCGGCGGCTCGAAGTAATGCGCTACGACTCCCCGCTCGCGGCGGTCGGCAACACCCCGCTCGTGCGCCTGCCCCGGCTGTCCCCCTCGGAGGACGTCCGGATCTGGGCCAAGCTGGAGGACCGCAACCCGACCGGCTCGATCAAGGACCGCCCCGCGCTCCACATGGTCGAGCAGGCGGAGAAGGACGGCCGCCTGTACCCCGGCTGCACCATCCTGGAGCCCACCTCCGGCAACACGGGCATCTCGCTCGCGATGGCCGCGAAGCTCAAGGGCTACCGGATCGTGTGCGTGATGCCGGAGAACACCTCGCAGGAGCGCCGCGACCTTCTCGCGATGTGGGGAGCCGAGATCATCTCGTCGCCGGCCGCGGGCGGTTCGAACACCGCCGTGCGGGTGGCGAAGGAACTGGCCGAGCAGAACCCCTCCTGGGTGATGCTCTACCAGTACGGCAACCCGGACAACGCGGGCGCCCACTACGCCACCACCGGCCCGGAGATCCTCGCCGACCTCCCGTCCATCACCCACTTCGTGGCGGGCCTGGGCACCACCGGCACCCTCATGGGCGTCGGCCGCTACCTCCGCGAGAACGTGCCCGGCGTGAAGATCGTCGCCGCCGAGCCGCGCTACGACGACCTCGTCTACGGCCTGCGCAACCTCGACGAGGGCTTCGTCCCCGAGCTGTACGACGCCTCGGTGCTCACCACCCGCTACTCGGTCGGCTCGGCCGACGCGGTGACCCGCACCCGTGAACTCCTCCAGCAGGAGGGCATCTTCGCGGGCGTCTCCACCGGAGCCGCGCTGCACGCGGCGATCGGCGTGGGCCGCAAGGCGGTCGCCGCCGGGGAGTCCGCCGACATCGTCTTCGTCGTGGCCGACGGCGGCTGGAAGTACCTGTCGACCGGCGTCTACACGGCGGCAACCACCGAAGAGGCCATCGAGGTCCTCCAGGGCCAGCTCTGGGCCTGAGGCCGGCACGCACAGCACGCACAGCACGCACAGCACGCACCCGGAACGCCGCCGGACCCGCACCACGCGGGCCCGGCGGCGTTCCGGCGTCCGGGCCCGGGGCGGTCCCGTTCACCCGTTCGGCCCCCTCGGGGTCGCCCGCCCGGCCCCGCGCGCGCACGCTCGGTACGACCGGTTCCCCGCAGCAGGAAGGTGGCGACATGACCACCACCCCGGGCAGTACCTCCCCGAACGCCTGGGCCACCGGCGGTTCGACCTTCGCCGGCGTCCTGATGGCCGTCAACGGCGTGTTCAGCGTCTTCGAGGGCATCGCCGCCCTCGCCAAGGACGAGGTGTACCTGCCGGTCGGCGACTACACCTTCAAGTTCGACCTCACGGCCTGGGGCTGGATCCACCTGATCCTCGGCGTCATCGTCTTCGCCGTCGGCGTCGGGATCCTCAAGGGCGCCCAGTGGGGCCGGGTCGCTGGCGTGGTCCTGGCCGCCATCTCTGTGATCTTCCACTTCCTGTGGCTGCCCTACCAGCCCCTGTGGGCGCTCATCGCGATCGCCATCGGGGTGTTCGTCATCTGGGCCCTGTGCACGGACCGCGAGCCCGTCCGCCACATCTGACCCCGGCGCCGGCGCCGGCACCGGCCCCGCCCCCCCTGCTCCTGCCCGTCCCGCCCGCCGCACCCCGTGGCGGGCGGGACGCGCTCACGTCCCCGGCTCCAGCAGCTCCGCGAGCACCGCCGCATGGCTGTGGTCCGGGTCCTTGACCGCCGTCACCAGGGTCAGCGGGCCCACCGCCGCCAGCTCCCGCAGCCGTTCCAGGCCCTCCAGCGCCCCGGGAGCCGCCAGCTCCGCCTCGTACCGCACCCGGAACTCCTCCGGCGAGCCGCCCGCGTGGAACCACTTCCGCAGCTCCGCCGACGGCGTCACCGCCCGCGGCCACTCGTCCACCGCGGCCGCCTCCTTAGACAGCCCGCGCGGCCACAGCCGGTCCACGAGCACCCGTACGCCGTCCGCCCCCGGCTCCGGGGGATCGTAGACACGCCGCAGCCGGATCACTCCGCACCGCCTCCCAGCCCCTTGGCCTCGTCCCACAACACCGGGTCCAGTGTCCCCACCGGCGTGCGGAACTCCCACAGCGACACCTCCTCGGGCCGGTCCGCCTCCAGGAAACCGCCCCGCCCGTGCCACCCGGCCATCCCCGGCGGCACCGGGATCACCCCGGCCCGCCGGTCGTCGTACTTCCCGGCGATCCACGCCACCCGCACCCGCTCCCGGTGCGCCCGTACGGCCAGCACCAGGCAGGTCCGGCCGTCCGCCAGCCGCCACAGCTCACCCGGCCGCACCCGCGGCGGCGGCGCCGGCCCGTGGGGCGGGGGCGCCACCGCCACCGCCGTGGCCCGCCGGGGGAGCAGCACCACCACCGCCACGGCGACCGCCGCCACCACGGCGGGCCACCACGACGTGTCCATATTCCGACCGTAGCCGCGCACGCCGCCCCCGGCACGGCAACGCCCGTGCCACCCGTCGCTCTGCTGGGTGACAGCACAGGTGATTCCCCCCACAACGGCCCGCCGCGGAGGAGCGACCGGAGGTTTCGCGCCTTACGCTCGACCCACGCACGGCCCGCATTCCGTCCACGGACCGTCCCCGGAGGTTCACGCTCCATGAAGCTCACCGTCGTCGGCTGTTCGGGGTCCTTCCCGGCCGCGGATTCGGCATGTTCGAGCTATCTCGTCGAGGCCGACGGCTTCCGGCTGCTCCTCGACATGGGCAACGGCTCCCTCGGCGCGCTCCAGCGCCACTGCGGTCTCTACGACCTCGACGCGATCTTCCTGAGCCACCTGCACGCCGACCACTGCATCGACATGTGCGCGTACTTCGTGGCCCGCTACTACCGGCACGAGGGCGGCCGCTGCGGCACCATCCCCGTCTACGGCCCCGAGGGCACCGAGCAGCGCCTGACCACGGCGTACGAGGACGTCCCGGACGAGCGCTCGATGAGCGAGGTATTCGACTTCCGCACCCTGAAGTCCGCCGTCTTCGAGATCGGCCCGTTCACGGTCCGCACGGAGAAGGTCTGCCACCCGGTCGAGTCGTACGGCATCCGCGTCGAGCACGGTGGGCGCGTGCTGGCGTACTCCGGTGACACGGGGGTCTGCCCCGAGCTGGGGACGCTGGCGGAGGGCGCGGACCTGTTCCTGTGCGAGGCCTCCTTCACGCACGGCAAGGAGGACATCCCGGACCTCCACCTCAACGGCCGTGAGGCCGGCGAGTACGCCCGCGACGGCCGCGTCGGAAGGCTCGTGCTGACGCACATCCCGCCGTGGACGGACGCCGCGCAGAACCTGGCGGACGCCCGCGCGGTCTTCGACGGCCGGGTGGACCTCGCGCACGCCGGCGCCGTCTACGAGGTCTGATCCGCGGCCCGGAAACGACGGAGCCCCCGCCCTCCCTTCCGGGAGAGCGGGGGCTCCGTCGCGTAGTTGCCGCCTACGAAACTGCGGGGCCGCGGGGCCTTACTTGGCCTCGGCCTTCGCCAGCTCGGCGAGCTCCTCGTCGGACTCGCGGCCCGGCGTGGGGAGGTTCCACTTGGTGATCGCGAAGCGGAAGATCGCGTAGTAGAGCGCCGCGAAGCACAGGCCCACCAGGACGAGCATCCACGGCTTGGTCGCGATGCCGAGGTTGAGGAAGAAGTCGATCGCGCCGGCGGAGAAGCCGAAGCCGTCCTTCATGCCGAGCGCCCAGGTCAGGGCCATGGACACACCGGTCAGGACCGCGTGGACCGCGTACAGCACCGGGGCGATGAACATGAAGGTGAACTCGATCGGCTCGGTGACACCGGTGACGAACGCGGTGAGCGCGAGGGAGAACATCATGCCGCCGACGACCTTGCGGCGCTCGGGGCGGGCGCAGTGGACGATCGCGAGGCAGGCCGCCGGGAGGGCGAACATCATGATCGGGAAGAAGCCGGTCATGAACTGTCCGGCGCTCGGGTCACCGGCGAGGAAGCGGCCGATGTCGCCGCTCTTGCCGTTGTACTCGCCCGCCTGGAACCAGGGGAAGGAGTTGAGCAGGTGGTGCATGCCGACCGGGATCAGCGCACGGTTGGCGACACCGAAGATGCCCGCGCCGACGGCGCCGGAGCCGACCAGCCACTCACCGAAGCCGTGGATGCCCTTGCCCAGGACCGGCCAGATCAGACCGAAGACGATACCGATGAACAGGCCCGCGAAGGCGGAGAGGATCGGGACCAGGCGGCGGCCGCCGAAGAAGCCCGCCCAGTCCGGCAGCTTGGTCCGGTAGAACTTCTGGTAGAGCAGGGCGACGACGATGCCCATCACGACACCGCCGAGGACCTTGGCGTCGACCGGCGCCTCGACCATCGCGACCTTGCCGTCGACCACCTTGGCGATCTTCGGCAGGCTCGGGTCGGTGAAGGTGGCGAGCACCTTCTGGAAGACCAGGTAACCGGTGACGGCGGCCAGGGCCGTCGAGCCGTCGGCCTTCTTGGCGAAGCCGATCGCGATGCCGACGGCGAACAGCAGCGCCATGTTGCCGATGATCGCGTCACCACCGGCCGCCATGTAGGTGGCGATCTTGTTGATGAAGTCCGGCAGCGACGCCTTGCCGAGCATGTCGTCCTGGCCGAGGCGAATGAGCAGAGCGCCGGCCGGCAGCACGGCAACGGGGAGCATGAGGCTCCGGCCGATGCGCTGCATGACGGCCATCACGCCAGCGCCCTTCTTCTTCTCCGCAGCGGTCGCTGTGGACATGGGTTCCTCCAGTGGACAAGGCGCTGCCTGGGGACATGGAAAATGGGGGTGGCGGCGTCTCGGAAGTGGGGGACCAATGGCTGCTCGGCAGCTGCATGGTCTACACCATTGGGTGGTGTAGACCAGTTGTAGCACGGTCGGGGTTAGATAAGGAACCTTCGATTTTGTGTGGCCTGCGCCACAGGAAGAAGGGCCTCCGGATCATTGGATCCGAAGGCCCTGGCCTTGTGTCACAAGGGGCGCTACGCCTTGGTGTTCTCCGCCTGCATCGCCGCGATCTCCTCGTCCGACTCCCGCCCCGGCGTCGGGATGTTCCACCGCGTGATCGCGAAACGGAACACCGCGTAGTAGACCACCGCGAAACCCAGCCCGATCGGGATGATCAGCCACGGCTTCGTCGCCAGCCCCCAGTTGATGACGTAGTCGATCAGACCCGCCGAGAAGCTGAACCCGTCGTGCACCCCCAGCGCCCACGTCACCGCCATCGACACCCCCGTCAGCACCGCGTGCACCACGTACAGCGCCGGCGCCACGAAGAGGAACGAGTACTCCAGCGGCTCCGTGATCCCCGTGACGAACGAGGTCAGCCCGACCGACAGCATCAGCCCGCCCACCTCCTTGCGCCGCTGCGGCTTCGCACAGTGCGTGATCGCCAGCGCCGCCGCCGGCAGGGCGAACATCATGATCGGGAAGAAGCCGGACAGGAACAGGCCCGCGTTCGGGTCGCCCGCCAGGAACATGTTGATGTCACCGTGCACCGTCGCCCCGTCCGGCTTGGTGTAACTGCCGAACTGGAACCACACCGGCACGTTCAGGAACTGGTGCAGACCGATCACCAGCAGCGCCCGGTTCGCGACGCCGAAGATCCCCGCACCCCAGGCACCCAGCCCCACCAGCCAGTCCGAGAAGCTCTCCAGCGCGTCACCCACCGGCGGCCAGATCCACAGGCACAGCGCCGCGAACACGATCGCCACGAACGACATGATGATCGGCACCAGCCGCCGCCCGTTGAAGAACCCCAGCCAGTCCACCAGCTTCACCCGGTGGTAGCGCTGCCAGAACCACGCCGCCAGCAGCCCCATCACGATGCCGCCGAACACCCCCGGATTCTGGTACGCGTACCCCGCGAACGTGTCCGTCGGCGTCAGGCACCCGCCCCCCACGTCCTTCGTCCCGGACGGGCACGGCTTCGGGAACGCGTGCAGCACCCCCCGGTACACCAGGAACCCCGCCACCGCCGCCAGAGCCGTCGACCCGTCCGCCTTCTTCGCCATGCCGATCGCGACACCCACGCAGAACAGCAGCGGCAGACCCAGGTCCGCGTCCAGCAGCGCCCCGCCCGCCCCCGCCATCACCTTCGCGACGGCCGACCAGTCCAGACCGTCCTTCCCGAACACGTCCGGCTGCCCCAGCCGGTTCAGGATGCCCGCCGCCGGCAGCACCGCGATCGGCAGCTGGAGGCTGCGCCCCATCTTCTGCAACCCCTGGAACAGGCCGTTCCACCACTGCCTGCGCGGCACCTCCGCTGCGCTGCTCGCGCTCATCCGCTTCCTCCCTGGCCGGGCCCGTTTTGGCGGTCGCAGTACGTGCGGCACACTGGTGTAGACCAGTTGTGGGCAGGCTGCTGCTGATCGTCATCCTTCGGCAGGCGTCCGGCTCGCGCTCGCGCAGATAGGCCAACCGTGAGCAACGTGAGCTAACGTGACGAACAGGACGCAGCGGGTAGCCGGCCGGCCACGGCCGCAAAGACTCGTCCTTCGAAACACTCAGGGAGAAACACATGGCCACCAAGGCTGAGAAGATCGTCGCCGGGCTCGGCGGCATCGACAACATCGAAGAGGTCGAGGGCTGCATCACCCGCCTGCGCACCGAGGTCGCCGACCCCTCCCTCGTCGACGAGGCCGCCCTCAAGGCCGCCGGCGCCCACGGCGTCGTCAAGATGGGCACCGCCATCCAGGTCGTCATCGGCACCGACGCCGACCCGATCGCCGGCGAGATCGAAGACATGATGTGAGCTGAGCCCCCCGCTCACCACGCCCCACCAGGGCACCACGAGGACCCCGTACCGGCCGCACCGGACGGGGTCCACGCGTACCCCCGCACCGACTAGGCTCACAGCCATGTCTCGCATCGACGGCCGCACGCCCGAACAGCTCCGCCCGGTCACCATCGAACGCGGATGGAGCAAGCACGCCGAGGGCTCCGTCCTCATCTCCTTCGGAGACACCAAGGTCTTCTGCACCGCCTCCTTCACCGAAGGCGTCCCGCGCTGGCGCAAGGGCAGCGGCGAAGGCTGGGTCACCTCCGAGTACTCGATGCTGCCCCGCTCCACCAACACCCGCGGCGACCGCGAATCCGTCCGCGGCAAGATCGGCGGCCGCACCCACGAGATCTCCCGCCTCATCGGCCGCTCGCTGCGCGCCGTCATCGACTACAAGGCCCTCGGCGAGAACACCATCGTCCTGGACTGCGACGTCCTCCAGGCCGACGGCGGCACCCGCACCGCCGCCATCACCGGCGCCTACGTCGCCCTCGCCGACGCCATCGCCTGGGGCCAGCAGAAGAAGCACATCAAGGCCGGCCGCAAGCCCCTCACCGGCACCGTCGCCGCCGTCTCCGTCGGCATCGTCGACGGCGTCCCGCTCCTCGACCTCTGCTACGAGGAGGACGTCCGCGCCGAGACCGACATGAACGTCGTCTGCACCGGCGACGGCCGCTTCGTCGAGGTCCAGGGCACCGCCGAGGGCGAGCCCTTCGACCGCAAGGAACTCAACGCCCTCCTCGACCTCGCCGCCGGCGGCTGCGCCGACCTGGAGGCCCTCCAGCTCGGCGCCCTGGACCTCCAGACCCCGTAGGCCCTGCCGGCCCCGCGGCAACCGCCGGACGCGGGCCCGCGTCTACGCGGATACGGGCGCACGGTGTCACCACCGTGCGCCCGTCCACGCATCCGAGCCTTTCCGGGGGACCGACCCATGAAGCCGAGCAAGCCGAAACTCCGCATCGCCGCCGTCGCCCTGGCCGCGGCCCTCGCCGTCCCGGCCGTCACCGCCTGCGACGCCATCTCCACCGCCATGGACTGCGCCAACACCGCCGTCGCCATCGCGGACAGCGTCAACAACCTCCAGCAGGCCGTCTCCAACGCGGGCAACAGCATCCAGGACACCCAGAACGCGCTGGACCAGATCGACACCAACCTCAAGAAGATCAAGGACACGACGGGCAACGCCGACCTCGGCAAGGCCGTCGACTCCATGAGCACGGCCGTCAAGAACGTCCGCACCGCCGTCAACAACGGCGACACCACCCCCGACGTCAAGCCGGTCGCCGACGCCGCCGCCGAGATCTCCAAGGTCTGCACCCCGGGATAATGGGGAGCATGACCCGTCTGATCCTCGCGACCCGCAACGCGGGCAAAGTCGCCGAACTCCGCGCCATCCTGTCCGCCGCCGACCTGCCGCACGAGCTGGTCGGCGCGGACGCGTACCCCGAGGTCCCGGACGTCAAGGAGACCGGCGTCACCTTCGCCGAGAACGCCCTCCTCAAGGCCCACGCCCTCGCACAGGCCACCGGGCACCCCGCCATCGCGGACGACTCCGGCCTCTGCGTCGACGTCCTGAACGGCGCCCCCGGCATCTTCTCCGCCCGCTGGGCCGGCGCCCACGGCAACGACCGCGCCAACCTGGAGCTCCTGCTGGCCCAGCTGAGCGACATCGCGCCGGAACACCGCGGCGCCCACTTCTTCTGCGCGGCCGCCCTCGCCCTCCCGGACGGCACCGAACGAGTCGTCGAGGGCCGCCTCCTGGGCACCCTCCGCCACACCCCGGTGGGCGGCGGCGGCTTCGGCTACGACCCGATCCTCCAGCCCCTGGGCGAGACCCGCACCTGCGCGGAACTGACGGCGGACGAGAAGAACGCCATCTCCCACCGCGGCCAGGCCTTCCGCGGGCTGGTCCCGGTCCTGCGGGAGCTGCTGGGCTGAGGCCGGAGGCACCCCGAAGGCCCCCTACGCGGCAACTGCGTACGGGGCCTTCGGCGTGGATGTGCGGTTGGGGGGACTCGAACCCCCACGGGTTTTACCCCACTTGGACCTAAACCAAGCGTGACTACCTATTCCACCACAACCGCGACATATTGCCCAATTCGGACATTCAGCCCGCCTGGGTTGACCTCAGTCTACGGGGCGGCCGGGGGAGACGGCAGGTTTGGGGCGACGATTTCGGCACCACGTGTCCGTCAGGGAGTGGCAGTTGGGACAGAGGAAGCGGAGGTTTTCGGGGCGGTTGTCCAGCCAGTCCCCGCTGATGTGGTCGATCTGAAGCGTGATCGGCCGGCCGAGCCACTCGCCGGGGTTTCCGCACGTGGCGCAGCTGTACGGGCGGCCGATCTCCTGCAGGGCCCGATGCAGCCGCGCGCGGTTGGTCCGGGGTGATCCCTCGGGGAGGGTGACCAGTGTGTTCGGTGCCGTGGGCTTCGAAGGGCGAGGTGCCTTGCCCCAGGGGCGCCGTACGAAGTGCGAGGTGTCGAGGTCGAGTCTCGCTACCTGGCGTCGAACCCGGCGATGGTTCGTGTCGTTGACTTCCAGATCCAGGGCCCGCATGACGTCCGCGTAGCTGGTTGCCTCCGAAACGGCCGCATGGAGGGCGTCATCGGCAAGGACGCGCCGGGAGTTGCGGAAGTGTGCAGTGTCGACGCCGTGTTCGCGCAGCATGCGGCTCAGCGCGGCTCGTGAGCGGCTGTCGTCCGGCACCCCGAGCGAGCGGGCGACGCCCCGCACGCTCTCGGCGGATGCGGCCGCCTCGCGAAGCTCGGTGGCAGTGAAGGGCAGGTCGAGCCCTGCGCGGTTCATGCCCGGGAAGTGGCTGACGTCCAGGCCCAATGCCTCGACGCGGCGGGCTATGTGCGACAGCGTTCCCGTTGCGGGCGTCGCCCCGAGGGTTCTGGCCACCTCGCGGAAGGTCGTGGATGCGGTGACTGCCGACGTGATGGCCTCGTCCGAGTACTTGCGCCACGGGCTGCGCTGCTTGAAGTGAGTCGTGTCGAGTCCCTGTTCGGCGACCTTCTCCTGAAGGACCCGTCGTTGGCCGCCGCTCTCACGCAGGCCGAGCCGTCGCATCAGATCGGCCCATCCCCGCGCTTCGGCAACGGCCGTTGCCAGCGCTGTCGGCTCGTACCGGTCGCTCACGTCATCCCCCGCTTTCCAGCCTGGCGTTCCGACCTCGTACGGAGTAACGAACCGAGATGGGGAGTGTTACGTCCGATAAACGGAAAGTCCCGCACCACTTCTGGTGCGGGACTTCGCGGGGCAGGACCGGGCGGCGTCGGTCAGATGCCGAGGTCCTTGATGATCTTCGCAACGTGGCCGGTGGCCTTGACGTTGTAGAAGGCGTGCTCGACCTTGCCCTCCTCGTCCACGACCACCGTGGAGCGGATGACCCCGGTGACCGTCTTGCCGTACAGCTTCTTCTCGCCGAAGGCGCCGTACGCCGCCAGGGTCTCCTTCTCCGGGTCCCCGACCAGGGTGACCTTCAGGTGCTCCTGCTCGCGGAACTTCGCGAGCTTCTCAGGCTTGTCCGGGGAGACGCCGATGACGTCGTAGCCGGCCGTGGCCAGGACGTCCAGGTTGTCCGTGAAGTCGCAGGCCTGCTTGGTGCAGCCCGGCGTCAGGGCCGCCGGGTAGAAGTACACGATCACCTTGCGGCCCTTGTGGTCGGCCAGCGAGACCTCGTTGCCGTCCGCGTCGGGCAGGGTGAAGGCGGGGGCGATGTCGCCCGGCTGGAGTCGCTCGCTCATGTCAGTGCTCTCCTCGGGAGGGGATCCGTACGGCATGAGCCTAAGCTGACTTAGCTGACAGACTGTCCATGACGGATCAAGCCCACAGACGACGAAACGACGACGGAGGCAGCGCGGTGCCGGAAGCCAGGACCCCCGCACAGATCGAGGCGGACATCGTCCGCCGCCGCGAGCAGCTCGCCGAGACGCTCGACGAGATCGGCGTGCGCATGCACCCGCAGACGATCATCGGGGACGCGAAGGCCCGGGTCGCCTCGGCGGTGGACCACACCGCCGGCCGCGCCTTCGTCGCCGTGAACCGGCTCGTCACCGACGTGAAGGACGGCCTGCGCCACGAGGACGGCGCCCCGCGCATCGAGCGGATCCTGCCGGTCGCGCTCCTCGCGGTCGGCGTGGTGGGGCTGCTCGTGGCCTCCTCGCGCCGCAAGCGGTGACCACCCTCCGGCTCACAGGGCGGACGGCGGCAGGTAGGTTCGGGTCGTGAGCGAGAACACCACCCACGACAAGCTGCCCATCCGCATGCTCCACGACCGCGTGCTCGTGAAGTCCGACACGCCCGAGGGCGAGCGCCGCTCCGGCGGCGGCATCCTGATTCCGGCGACGGCCGCGGTGGGCAAGCGGCTCGCCTGGGCCGAGGTGGTCGCGGTCGGGCAGAACGTGCGCAGCGTCGAGCCCGGCGACCGCGTGCTGTACGACCCGGAGGACCGCGCCGAGGTCGAGGTGCGCGGGGCGACGTACGTGCTGATGCGCGAGCGGGACCTGCACGCCGTGGCGGCGGAGCGGCTGGAGGGGTCGAAGGACTCCACTGGGCTGTACCTCTGAGATACGGGTTCGCTCAAGGGCCGGTGACCGTCGTCACCGGCCCTTTTTGCGTGCCCTTTGCTACGGTGGAGCGGAACCCCCGACGAGACGCGCCGTACCGGGTAGCAGGACGCAAAGACGACGCACCCCCGTTTCCGCTCTCGTCCCGGAGGTGCCTGTCATGGCCTGGGTTCTTCTTCTCGTCGCCGGTCTGCTCGAGGTCGGCTGGTCGATCGGCATGAAGTTCACGGAGGGCTTCACCCGGCTGTGGCCGTCCGTGTTCACCGGTGCCGGGATCGTCGCCAGCATGGTGCTGCTGTCGTACGCGGCCAAGACGCTGCCGATCGGTACGGCGTACGGCGTGTGGGTGGGCATCGGTGCGGCCGGGGCGGCGGTGCTGGGGATGGCGGTGCTGGGGGAGCCCGTCACCGCCGCCCGGATCTTCTTCATCTGCCTGCTGCTGGTCGCGGTGGTGGGGCTGAAGGCCACCTCCGGGCACTGAGCGCGCTCACCGGCTCACTCCAGGAAGTGGGACGGCGGGCGGCGGCGGCCCTGGGTGGTGCCTCCGTTCGTCTGGCCGCCGGTGGTCTCGCCGCCGGTGGTCTGGCCGCCCGTCGTCTCGCCCCCGGTGGTCTGGCCTCCGTTCGTCTGGCCGCCCGTCGTCTCACCGCCGGTGGTCTGGCCTCCGTTCGTCTGGCCCCCGGTGGTCTGGCCGCCGTTCGTTTCACCGCCCGTGGTCTGGCCCCCGTTGGTCTGGCCGCCGTTCGGCGGGGTCGGCGGGGTGGGCGGTCCCGGCGGGGTCGGCCGGTCGGGGCGCTCCCACGGCGGGCGGCTGCCGTCGGGCTGCTGCGGGGTGGTGGGCTGGACCGGCGGGGGCGGCGGGAGCTGGGCCGCGCCGGGCTGGAGCTCCAGGTCGAAGTCCTCCGGGTCCGTGGCCTCCAGGGCCGTCTTCGTGTAGGCCGCCCAGATCCGGGCGGGGTAGCCGCCGCCCCCGATGCGGGCCTCGCCGAGCGCCCCGTACAGGGACTGGAGGGTGCCGGTGTCCGGGTCCTGGCCCATCACCGAGACCACCGTGACCAGGTCCGGGGTGTACGCGGCGAACCAGGCGGCGCGGTCCAGCTCGGCGGTGCCCGTCTTGCCGGCGGCCGGGCGGCCGGCGGCCAGGGCCTCCGTACCGGTGCCGTTGTCGACGACGCTGACCAGCATGGACGTGGTGGTGTCGGCGGCCTCGCGGGGGACGGCCTGGCGGGGGGTGCGGTCGGGGAGGTGGACGTCGTCGCCGTCCTTGGAGATCTTCTCCAGGAAGGTGTACGGGGTGTACCGGCCGTGGTCGGCGAGGGTGGCGTAGGCCTGGGTCATGTCCACGACGCTGGCCTGCATGGTGCCGAGGGCCATGGCCGGGCCGACGACGAAGTTGGGGGTGTTCTCGGGGATGCCGAGGTCGATTGCGGTCCGCTTGACCTTCTCGGTGCCGACGTCGACGACCATCTGGGCGAAGACCGTGTTGACGGAGAGGTCGGTGGCGGTGTTGACGGTGATGTCGCCGTACGACTGCTGGCCCTCGTTCTCGGGGGCGTAGGGGACGCGGGTGCCGATGACGCGGCGCTTGTTGTCGCCGTTGTAGATGGTGTTCGGGGTGATCCGGCGGCCGTCCTGGGTGCGGGAGTCGTTCTGGACGGCGGAGGCGAAGACGAACGGCTTGAAGGTGGAGGCGACCTGGTAGTCGTGCCGGGTCGCGTTGTTCACGTACTGCTTGGTGTAGTCGATGCCGCCGTAGAGGGCGACGATCTTGCCGGTGGCCGGGTCGATGGAGGCCCCGCCGGCCCGGACCACGCGGTCCGCGGGGCGGGCCTCGGGGTCGAGCTTGTCCATCAGCTGCTTCTGGACGGCGTCGACGAAGGCGGTCTGGCGGCGTTTGTCGATGGTGGTGGTGATCCGGTAGCCGCCCTCGGCGAGGGTCTTGTCGTCGAGGATCTTGTGTTCGGCGATGTAGTCCTTGACGGCCTCGACGAGGTAGCCGCGCTGCCCGGAGAGGCCGGCGGCCGCGCGGACCTTGCCGGGTTCGGGGAACTGGACGGCGGCGCGCTCCTCGGGCGTCATCCACTTCTTCTTGACCATGCCGTCGAGGACGTAGTTCCAGCGGGCGACGGCGCGGTCGCGGCTCTGGGGGTGGGAGACGACGTCGAAGGCGCTGGGGGAGTTGAGGAGGGTGGCGAGGTAGGCGCCCTCGGCGGTGGTCAGCTTGTTGACGTCCTTGCCGTAGTAGGCCTGGGAGGCGGCCTGGATGCCGTAGGCGTTGCGGCCGAAGTAACTGGTGTTCAGGTACCCCTCCAGGATGTAGTCCTTCGACTTCTCGCGGCCGAGCTTGATCGCGATGAAGAACTCCTTGACCTTCCGTTTGATGGTCTGTTCCTGGCCCAGGTAGTAGTTCTTGACGTACTGCTGGGTGATGGTCGAACCGGACTGGGTGCCCTTGCCGGTCGCCGTGTTCCAGGCGGCGCGGACCATCGCCTTGGGGTCCACCGCCCGTTCGGAGTAGAAGTCGCGGTCCTCGGCGGCCAGTACGGCCTCCTGGACGCCCCGGGGGACCTGCGACAGCGGGACGTTGACGCGGTTGACCTCGCCGTCGCGGGCGAGCTGGGAGCCGTCGGCGTAGAGGTACACGTTGGACTGGGCGGTGGCGGCGGCGTTGGCCGGCGGGATGTCGACCAGCAGGTAGCCGGCGACGAGCGCGCCGCCGATCAGCAGGGCGCCCAGCAGCAGGGCGCCGAGGACCATGCGCCAGGTGGGCAGGAGGCGGCGCCAGCCGGTGCGCCGGGGTTTGGGTCCGGGGCGGGTGCCGGTGCCGGTGCCGGTGCCGGAGGCGGGGCGCGGCCTCGGGGCGTCGTCCGGGGTGCGGCCCGGGGTGTCGGGGTCGCGAGGGGGCCAGCCGGGGGGTGGTGACTGGTCGCTCATCTCCGGGGCTCCTCGTGACCGTGGGAAATATCCACATTTTTACCTCATGGTGTCCAGATGGACTGGCGTAAAACGGTCGCGTGGCTCGCCCCTCCGCACTAAGCTCGCGCGCTTTGGCCGACGTGGGAACGAAGCGGGAACGGTGTGAGAAACGGAGGGATGCGGTGCGCCTGTACTTGGCCGTCGCGGCCGGCGGATTCCGGCGGTACGCCACCTACGGGACGGCGACGGCCGCGGGGGTGTTCACCAACACCGTCTTCGGCTTCATCGTCGCGTACACGTACGTCGCCCTGTGGGACGAGCGCCCCCGACTCGGCGGCTACGACCAGGCCCAGGCCCTCACCTTCGTCTGGGTCAGCCAGTCCCTGCTGGCCGCCGGCTCGCTCATCGGCGGCGGCTTCCAGGAGGAGCTCCAGGAACGCATCCGTACGGGTGACATCGCCGTCGACCTGTACCGCCCGGCCGACCTCCAGGCGTGGTGGCTCGCGGCGGACCTCGGCCGGGCCGGCTTCCAGCTGCTGGGGCGCGGCGTGCTGCCCCTGGCGGCCGGGGCCTGCGCCTTCACCCTCGCGCTGCCGTCCGACCCGCTGCGCTGGCTGCTGTTCCTGGTGTCGGTCTGCCTCGGGCTGGTCGTCGGGTTCGGGGTGCGGTACCTGCTCGGGCTGGCGGCGTTCTGGCTCCTGGACGGAGCGGGCGTCAACATGATGGCCACCGTCGTGACCATCTTCTGCTCCGGGATGCTGCTGCCGCTGACCGTCTTCCCGGGCGGCTTCGGCGAGCTGGTGCGGCTGCTGCCGTGGGCCGCGATGCTCCAGGTCCCGCTGGACGTGCTGCTCGGCACCCACGCCGGGGCCGGGGGAGCCGTACGGGCGCTCGGGTTCCAGGCCGCGTGGGCGCTGGCCCTCCTGGGCGCGGGGCGGCTGGTCCAGTCGGCGGCGACGCGGAAGGTGGTGGTCCAGGGTGGCTGAGGCGACGGTGGACCGCCGTACGCGGACGCCCGGGGGCGGGCGGGCGCACGAGGCGGGGGCGCCGCCCGGAGGCCGGCTCCGGGAGGGGCTGCGCGGGTACGGGCTGATCGCCGGGATGTGGATCCGCTCGACGATGACGTACCGGATGTCGTTCCTGCTGGCCACCTTCGGGAACGCGGCGATCACCGCCCTCGACTTCGTCGCGATCGCCGTCATGTTCTCCCACGTGGACGCGCTGGGCGGCTTCACCCTGCCCGAGATCGCGCTGCTGTACGGGGCCTGCTCGGCCTCCCTGGGCCTGGCCGACCTGCTCCTCGGCAACACCGAGCGGGTGGGCACCCGGATCCGCGACGGCTCCCTCGACACCATGCTCGTACGCCCCGTCCCGCTGCTCGCCCAGGTCGCCGCGGACCGCTTCGCGCTGCGCCGGCTGGGGCGGATCGCGCAGGGGCTGGGACTGCTCGGCTGGGCCGTCTCGGTGCTGGACGTGCACTGGACCCCGGCGAAGGTGCTGCTGGTGCCCGTCATGGTGGTGGCCGGGGCGGGGATCTTCGGCGGGGTGCTGGTGGCCGGCGCGGCCTTCCAGTTCGTCGCCGGGGACGCGGCGGAGGTGCAGAACTCCTTCACGTACGGGGGCTGCACCATGCTCCAGTACCCGCCGACGGTGTTCGCGAAGGAGCTGCTGCGCGGGGCGACCTTCGTGGTCCCGCTGGCCTTCGTCAACTGGCTGCCCGCGCTGTACGTGCTGGGCCGGCCCGATCCGCTGGGTCTGCCGGGGTGGGTGGCGTTCCTGAGCCCGCTGGTGGCCTTCGCGGTGTTCCTGCCCGCGTCGCTGGCGTGGCGGGCGGGTGTGCGTTCGTACCGGAGTACGGGGAGTTAGGGGAACGGGTCGTGTCCGATGAGCTGATTTCTTTGGACCGGGTGGAGAAGGTCTTCGACGTGCGGCGCCGGGTGGGGCTGATGCGCCGGGAGAAACGGCAGGTCAGAGCCGTGGACGGGATCAGCTTCGCGGTCGCGCGCGGGGAGGTGGTCGGCTACATCGGGCCCAACGGGGCCGGGAAGTCCACCACCATCAAGATGCTGACCGGCATCCTCACCCCGAGCGGCGGCCGGCTGCGCGTCGCGGGCATCGACCCCGCGCGGGAGCGCATGCGGCTCGCGCACCGGATCGGGGTGGTGTTCGGGCAGCGCACGACGCTGTGGTGGGACCTGCCGCTGAAGGACTCGTGCGGGCTGATGCGCCGGATGTACCGGATCCCGGCGGCGCGGTACGCGGAGAACCTGGAGAGGTGCGTCGAACGGCTGGACCTGGCCGAGCTGCTCGACGTACCGGTACGGCAGCTGTCGCTCGGGCAGCGGATGCGCGGGGACATCGCGGCGGCGCTGCTGCACGATCCGGAGGTGCTGTACCTGGACGAGCCGACGATCGGGCTGGACGTCGTCAGCAAGGCGAAGGTGCGGGGCTTCCTGCGGCAGTTGAACGAGGAACGCGGGACCACGGTGCTCCTCACCACCCACGACCTCCAGGACATCGAGCAGTTGTGCGAGCGGGTCATGGTGATCGACCACGGCCGGCTCATGTACGACGGGGCGCTCGGCGGACTGCACGCCCTGGGGGAGGGCAGCGAGCGGACGCTGGTGGTCGACCTGGAGCGGGCGCTCCCGCCGGTGGAGGTGGCGGGGGCCCGGGTCGTGAAGGTGGAGGGGCCCCGGCAGTGGCTGGCGTTCCCGGCGGGGGAGTCGGCGGCGCCGCTGGTGGCGGCGGTGGCGGCCAGGTATCCGCTGCTGGACCTGTCGGTGCGGGATCCGGACATCGAGGACGTGATCGCGCGGATGTACGCGGGGAGGGGGTGAGGGGTGGGGGCGTGAGGGTGGGGGGTTGAGGTAAGGGGGAAATCAGGGTTCGCCCCGGGGTGGGGTGGCGGGTGTCTGCATAGGGTGGGCCATATGAGTGACGAGCGGCCGGAGAAGCCGTTGCCGGAGAAGACCTCGCTGGAGAAGCCCTCTTTGGAGAAGGCCTCCTTGGAGAAGGCCTCCATGGAGAAGGCCTCCTTGGAGAAGGCGGCGGCGGCCGAGCCGCCCGCGCTGAGGGCGTCGGACGCCGACCGCGAGCGCGTGGTGGACCGGCTGCGGGACGCCGTCGCCGAGGGCCGGCTCGACATGGAGGAGTTCGAGGAGCGGCTGGAGGCGGCGTACAAGTCCCGTACGTACGCGGAACTCGAACCGCTGACCCGCGACCTGCCGGCGGCGGCCGGGTCCTCCCCGTCCCCTGTCGCCTCCTCTCCGGCCCCCTCGTCGGCATGGCCGGACCGGATCGGCGGTACGGGGACCTCCGCCACGGCCGTCGCCGTCATGTCGGGCTTCCAGCGCAAGGGCCGCTGGACGGTGCCCGCACGGTTCAACGCCGTGGCGATCTGGGGCGGCGGTGAGCTCGACCTGCGGGAGGCGGACTTCGCGGAGCGCGAGGTCGTCATCACCTGCGTCGCCGTCATGGGCGGCATCGAGATCACCGTGCCCCCGGGCGTCGAGGTCGACGTACGCGGCATCGGCATCATGGGCGCCTTCGACCAGGGCAAGTCCCAGGACAACCGGCCGGAGCCCGGCGCCCCGCGCGTCGTCGTGAACGGCCTCGCCTTCTGGGGCGGGGTCGCGGTCAAGGTCAAGCAGCCCAAGGGGCCGAAGGGACAGAAGGGGCAGAACGGGCTCGGCGGAGGTGCGCCCCGCAAGGAGCTCTAGGGCTGCCGGCGGCGTGCCGGGAACTCCCCGGACCTCCCGGGAGTCGGATGCTATGCAGACAAAACCGGCCATCGGGGGAAGGGCAGGAGCGGCACGTGAACAGCAGCACGGGTGAGCGCACGAGGGGCGGCCCGTCGGCCCCGCCACGGGGCGGGTTCGTCTTCAACGCGGCGGACGAGGAGCGGCAGCGCGGAGTCCGCCGGATGAAGGCGACCGCGACGGGGCTGCTGGTCCTGGTCGCGGTCGTCTACGTACTGGCCAAGTGCGCCCAGAACGCCTGGGGCGCCGGCGCCTGGGCCGGGTACGTGGCCGCCGCGGCCGAGGCGGGCATGGTGGGCGCGCTCGCCGACTGGTTCGCCGTGACGGCCCTCTTCCGGCGGCCGCTTGGCCTGCCCATCCCGCACACCGCGATCATCCCCACCAAGAAGGACCAGCTGGGAATCTCCCTGGGGGAGTTCGTCGGCGAGAACTTCCTGTCGGCGGACGTCGTGCGCGCACGGCTGCACTCCCTCGGCATCGGCGGCCGGCTCGGCGCCTGGCTGGCCGAGCCCGCGCACGCCGACCGGGTCACGGCGGAGCTGGCCACCGCGCTGCGCGGCGCCCTGACCGTGCTGCGGGACTCCGACGTACAGGCCGTGGTGGGCGAGGCCATCACGCGGCGGGCGGAGGCGGCCGAGATCGCCCCGGGCATCGGCAAGACCCTGGAGCGGGTCGTCGCCGACGGCGGCCACCACCGCGCCGTCGACCTCGTGTGCGCCAAGGCCCACGACTGGCTGGTCACCCACGGGGACTCGGTCATGGACGCCGTCCAGGGCGGAGCCCCGGGCTGGACCCCGCGCTTCGTCGACCGCAAGATCGGCGACCGGGTGTACAAGGAACTGCTGCGCTTCGTCACGGAGATGCGCGACATGCCGGGCCACCCGGCGCGCGGGGCGGTGGACCGCTTCCTGCGCGACTTCGCGGCGGACCTCCAGTCGGACACGGAGACGCGGGCGCGGGTGGAGCGGCTGAAGTCCGAGGTCCTCGCGCGGGACGAGATCCAGGACGTGATCGCCTCGGCGTGGTCCGCGATCCGCACGATGATCATCTCCGCGGCGGAGGACGAGCGGAGCGAGCTGCGGCTGCGGGTCCGGTCCTCGCTGATGTCCCTGGGCTCCCGGCTCGCCACGGACGGCCGCCTGCAGGGGAAGGTGGAGGGCTGGATCGAGGGCGCGGTGGTGTACGTGGTCACCACGTACCGCAGGGAGATCACGTCGCTGATCACGGACACGGTGGCGGCCTGGGACGCCGAGCACACGTCCCGCAAGATCGAGGCCCACATCGGCCGCGACCTCCAGTTCATCCGCATCAACGGCACGGTGGTGGGCGCGCTGGCGGGCCTGCTGATCTACACGGTGTCGCGGGTGCTGGGGGGGTAGGGGGCCCGGCTCGGAGGGGAGCGGGGTGCGGGGAGCGGGATGGGGGATGGGGCTTAGGGGAATGCGCGGTTCGGGGTGCGTCGCCTCGTGGTGCGGGGCTGCGGTGGGGTGCGTGTCATGCGGGCCCGCTATCTCCCCCTCGAGGGACAGGGGCCGGGCGGCGGTTGCCCACCCGCCTCCCCGTCTGCGGTCCGGTGGGGCGGGGAGCGGTATCCCCCTGGGCGGCCTCACGGCCGGTTTGGGGTTTCCCGTCAGTCCCATCGTCCTTCCGTGTCGTGCCGGCCTGTCAAGGGCGCTCCTTCGTCGCGTCGCTACGCGATGTCGCTTCGCTCCACCCTTGACAGACCAGCCCGCCCCGGAAAGCCGAAAGACTGCCGGGAAGCCCCAAAGGAACGGGACGGTCCAGAGGGAAGGGGCGGCTCTCTCAGGGATGAGGCGAGGGACCGGGCCTTGCCCGGCCGGGCATCCGGGCCCTCGGTAGTCGTGATCCCGGGTCACAGGCCCGACCACCCGCACGAGAGGCTGCCCAGAGCCCCCGGCGGGAGCCCAGGCGCGACAGATCGCTACGCGCTTCTCGTGTGCCGGCGTCCGGCGACCGCCTGGGGCTGATACCTGCACTAAACGACGAACAGTGCTCCTGGGGAGCCAGCCCCAGGCGCAGCAGATCGCTACGCGCTCCCGCCCGTTTCGGCGTCCTCGGCTCGTCTAGGGCTGACACCTGCGCCTGAGGACGAACAGAGCAGCGGGGGAAGTCGGTGGGCGCGTCAGATCGTTACGCGCTTCTTCCCGCTCGGCGTCCGGCGGCCCACCCGCCGGTGCCGCCGTGCTCCGGCCCGCCGGCACATCCTGGCCTTGCGGCCGCCCTCAGCCCCGTTCGGCAATTCGGAGCTGCGCCGGCGTTTGAAGCGCAGGGTCTGGGGCGGAGCCCCAGGGGCCTTCAGCCCGTCGGCGCTTGTTGGGGCGGGGCCGGGCAGTGCCTGGGTTTTCAGCCTCGCCGGCGTTTGAGGCGCGGGTCCGGGCGGAGCCCGGGGAACGGTGGAAGGGCGGGTAGGGGACAGCTCCGCGCAGCGGCCCCACCCGCAACCCGGGCAAGGGGAGCGGCCCCGGCCCGAGGGCGGGACACCGGCCCCCGGGCCAGGGGAACGGCCCCCGCCCGGGGTACGGGACGCCGGCCCGAGGGGAGGGGGCACCCCCGAGGGGACAGGACACCCCCAGGGTGACTCGGCGAACCCCCAGAGGGACCGGTCAGGCGGAGCGGTCCGCCACGGCCCAGGCGGTCGCGGCGACGACACCGGCGGCGCCGACGACCGCCGGCCACGCCCCGACCTTCTTCGCCAGTGGATGCGCCCCGGCGAAGCCGGCGAGGTACAGCGCCCCCAGCCCGGCCGCCGCCGGCACCCCGCCGCGCTTGTGCCACTCGCGCCCGGCCACGAGCCCGGCGGCGCCGAGTACGACACCGCCCAGCGGCCGCTTCTTCGTCCAGCGGGCCACGGCGTAACCGCCGACCAGCCCTGCCGCCGCCACCGCGGAACTCGGTACCCGAGCCATCTCGAACTCCCTCACACGTCGTGTCTTCCAATGAATATGAAGATAAAGATTGAAGACAAAGATGCCCTGCACGCGGCCGGCACCGCACCCACCCGTCAAACCTAACGCGGGCGCCTCGACGCCCGCCTGACCCCCACCGCTCCGAGCACCAGCACCGCCCCGCCCACCACGGCGTCCGGCAGTGCCTCCCGTACCGCGCGCGGCAGCAGTGCGACGACCCCGAGGACGAGGAGGAAGGCGAGCGCGTATCGCCCCGCCGCCCGCAGCAGTCTGTCCGTGTTCACGGGTTGCTCAACGCCCCACCCCCATCCGCGACACGGACGACGCGGAGGCGATTTGTCGCACACTCGCCGCTTCTGCGCATCACCGGACGCGGGAACCTCCTGGGCGTAAATTCGGTCTTCCAGCAGGAATCCACCCAATCACCCCAGGAGTCGACACAGTGATCTCCTACGGACGCACCGTCCTGGACCTCGAGCACGAACTGGTCGACGCCTACGCCGAGGTCTTCTCCGCCGCGCCCTGGAACGAGTGCGAAGAAACCATTCGCCAGTTCTCCACCCGCCTCCAGACGGACGTCCGGCGCCCGGGGTTCCGTATGGCCTTCGCGCAGTCCGCGACCGGCGTCGACGGGTTCGCCACCGGCTGGCTGACGCAGGACCCCTTCCCGCAGCACCGCGCGTACCCGCAGGTCGCCGCCCAGCTCGGTGCCGACCGGGTACGGGAGCTGCTCGTCGGGGCGCTGGAGATCGACGAGCTCGCCGTACGGGCCTACGCGCGCGGCCACGGCACCGGCCGGGCCCTGCTCGCGGAGATCACCGCGGACGCCCCGCAGCGACGGGCCTGGCTGCTGACCTCGCGGCTCGCCACGGACACGGTGGCCACGTACCGCCGCCTGGGCTGGCACGAGGTGCCCGCGCTCCCCGGCACCCGGACGGGCGTCGTCGTCTTCCTGTCCCCGAACCACCCGGGCCGCCCCCGCTAGACCGGGTGCGCAGCGGGCATACCCGCGGCATGATCACGCCCGGAACCGCCAAAGTGGCCCGCCGCCAGCTCGGCCTCGCCACCCGCCACCAGCTCACCGCCACCGCCGGGGTCCCCGGCAGGACCGTCACCTCCCGCACCCGCCCCGGCGGGCCCTGGCAACGCCTGCTGCCCCGCGTCTACCTCCTCCAGACGGGCCCGCCCGACCAACGCCAACGGGCCCTGGCCGCAGTCCTGTACGCCGCCGAGCCGGCCGCGGACCCGCTCTCCGGCGAGACCGCCGCCCTCACCGGCGCCGCCGCCCTCTCCCTCCTCGGCGTCCGCGACACCCCGCCCGCCCCGGCCGACGTACTGATCCGCGCTCCGCGCCGCCTCGCCGGCACCCCGGAGGTCCGGCCCCTGACCACCTCCCGCTGGCCGCGCACCATCACCGCCGCGGGCGTCCCCAGCACCCGCCCGGTCCGCGCGGCCGCCGACTTCGCCGCCCGCTGCATGAGCTCCGACCGGATCCGCTCGGTCCTGGCCCAGGTCGTCCAGTCGGGCTGGTGCCACCCGCACGACCTCCACGCCGAACTCCGCAGCGCCCGCCTCCTGGCCCGCCCGGCCATCCGCGCCGCCGCCGGGGAACTCCTGGCCGGGATCCGCTCGCCGGCCGAGGCCCGGGCCCGCGACGCCCTCACCGGTACCGACCTCCCGCCCCCGCTGTGGAACGCCCGCCTCTACACCCCGGACGGCACCTTCCTGGCCAGCCCGGACGCCTACTGGCCCGACGAGGGCGTGGCCCTGGAAGTCGACTCCGCCGAGTACCACTACACCCGGGACGCCTGGCAGGCCACCCTCCGCCGCCGCCTCCGCCTGGAGTCCCACGGCATCCTGGTGGCCAGCGCAACCCCGTCGGTGATCCGCGACACCCCGAACGAGGTCATCGGGGCCCTACGCACCCTCCTGACCCTGGCCGCAGCCCGCCCCACCCCACCCACGGCAACGGCCAGGGGCCACCAGCAACTCCCGCTTCCGTTCAGCTAGCCAGGGCGGCGGCCAGCAGGAATGCCACGTCCTCGGTCCGCCCGGCGTGCTGGAACGCGGCCACGATGTTCAAGACGGCTTGCTTGTCGGCGCGTTCGGTCGCACTGGTCAGCACCGCTTCGGCGGCATCTGTCTGCCCGGCGGCCCGGCAGGAACCCACCGCTTCCAGGAGTTCTGCCGGCGAGAGGGTCCGCCCGGCACGCCACAGCAGCAGTCCCGCGTCGCGGTGACGGCCGTCGGTGAGGAAGGCCAAGAGCGTTTCCAGCTCGCTCCACTCGGCGGCGCTGGGGTGTCCGGTACGCGGCCGGTCCCCTTCTGGGAGGGGGACCGGCACCTGCGGCCTGGCCGATGCCCTCCGCAGGACGTGACGCGAAACCGTCCTCCTCTGCAGGGCCTGGCGCCTCAAACGGCGGGTTTGGCGGTCTGGGAGATGTGCCATCGGGCGGGAGACCGGCAAAGCCGGCGGATCGTCAGCAGTCCTGGGAGTCCTTGATTCCTCGTCGTGGGGGACACACGCGCAGTGCTGGATACGTGCCTGCTGTCTCAGTTCCAGCAGTTCATCAAGGGAGCAAGGCAGGTCCGCGGGGTCTGCGCCGGAGCTCTGGAGGTCCTTCTGGATCGCGTTGAAGAAGGCTTTGACCTGGGGCTCTTCGGGGATCCTGCCCCCGTTGAGGTGGTTGGAAAGACTGCTCGGCACGAGGAACCCCGACCTGGCGATCTCAGCCTGGGTGCTGTGGCTGCAGTCGCGCAGCCTGCGCAGCATCTGAACCAGCTCCCGGTGCGCAGCCGACAGGCCCGCAGGCAGTTCCTTCCATTTCCCAGCACGCCGCGGCATCCCTACTCCATTCCTCCCAGACCCCGGTATCTCGCAGAAGTCTTCCGGCAGAAGGACCTTTGGTGAACCGTCTTGAGTTTTCATCTGACCTCGATATTCCGGCAGCACTGGTTTTCCGTCGGGCTGCTGAGCAACAGTTACGTCGTTCGCTGAGGTGCCGGTGGGGGGCCTCCAGCTGCCCTAGGGGACAGCCGGACAGTTCAACCCTGACCAGAATTAAGGAGATGGGCATGAGTCTTCCGTCCTGGACGGATGAGAAGTTCGGCACGATGAAGCGTGCGGCGCTGTGGCTGGTCACGGTGGTGGGGGAGGGGAACGTCTTCACGAAGGAAGACGTGAAGCAGGCATTCCCGGGTGTGAGCCAGGCTGACCGCAGGGTCCGCGACCTGCGTGACTTCGGGTGGAGGATCGACACCAACCGTGAGGACTTGGGGCTGAACCAGCACGAGCAGCGCTTCGTTTCCCAGGGCGAGCCGGTGTGGGAGCCGGGCAAGGGATCCCGGCCGGCCTCGTCGATCACCGATACGCGGCGCCGCGAGATCCTGGCCCGTGACGGGCACCACTGCCGCTCGTGCGGGATCACCCCGGGGGAGACCTACGCGGACACCTTCCTGTCCGCCCAGCTCGACATCGCCCGGCGGAAGGTCGTCCAGCCGGGCGGCGGCACCGAGGTGGAGCAGGTCGCCGAGTGCAACCGTTGCCGTGTGGGAGGGAAGGGGCTGACGGCTGACGCGGAGGCTGTCCTGGCCCGGGTGGGCCGGCTCGGAGGGCTGGACCGTAAGACCCTGACGGAGTGGGTTGCCGCTGACGCCCGGGAGTTCGCCGAGGTGGAGCGCCTGTGGGCGGACTTCCGTACGCTGCCGGCCGAGGCCAGGAACAAGATCCGCGCGGCCCTGTCGCTGCCGCCGGTCTGACAATAGGCATACGGGTGGGGGCTGCATGGCGCAGCGGCCCCCACCCGCCTCCTGCCCAACTACGCATCCATGGACATGCAGTCAGAGGAGAATGCACCGTGAGCATGGACTTCGGCCGGCCGCCCCGTGCCGCTGAAAACGAGGAACTGGTCGAGAAGCGGCTCAAGGAAGTCAGCGCGGGCGACGGCCTCCAGGAAACACTGACGGTTGAGTGGCGGACGAAGCCGCTGGTGGTCCAGGTCATCGATCTGCCGGTCGACCAGCTGTACTTCAACCCCTCCACGCACCGGATCCGGGCCCAGCGCAGCTTCGACCTGGAGCGTGACCGTCTGCTCACCGAGAACCCGTGGACGCCGGAGAGCCAGGACTACCTGCGGTACCTGCTCCAGGCGCTCCCCTCGAACCCGGCCAAGCGGGACGGGGATTTCGAGGATCTCAAGGCGAGCCTGAAGGAGTACCGCCAGAACGAGCCCGGTCTCGTCACGCGTGACGGCATCCTCGTCAACGGCAACACCCGGGTTGCCGCGCTGCGCGAACTCGGGGTGCCGAGCGTCCGGGTCGGAGTGCTTCCGGAGTCCTGCACCTGGTCCGACATCAACGCGGTCGAGCTGTCGCTGCAGCTGCGTCATGACACCCGTCGGCCGTACTCGTACATCAACCGGCTGCTGACCATCGAGGAGCAGGCCGCGGCAGGCCGGCCGCTCGCCGATATCGCCAAGGACTTCCGGATCCGGACGGAGACCGCCGAGCAGGACCGCTGGGTGCTGTCCACGCTCAACGACCTCGTCACGCGGTCCAGGACGGGGTCGGCACAGCTCAAGCTGCTGGACTTCGAGGACCAGCAGGAGAAGCTGCGCGAGCTCCACCGCGCCTTCACCAAGGCGGCCCGGCAGAACCCGGGGCAGGCTGACCTGCTGAAGGAGAACCGGCTCGCGCTGATCGTGCTGGAGTTCTCGAAGACGGACGTGCGTCTCGCGGATGTGGACTTCCGCAGCCGGTACCTCCAGCGGCACCTTCCGGAGCAGCTCAAGCAGGCTCCCGCACAGCCTGCAGCCGCCCGCGTCATTCCGGGTCTCAACCGGTCTCTGCCGGCTGACAATCCGCACGTGGCGGCTGCGAAGGCCTTCACGAACACGCTGCTTCAGGCGAAGGCGGTGGAGCGAGCCCCCGGGGCGGTGAACCAGCAGGAATCCGACGAGGCCGCCGAGCTGTGGCGGCAGGCTAGGGAGGCGGTGGAGGAAGCGCTCGTGCCGGCGGGCAAGGACGCACGTGTCCGCAAGCGCAAGCAGGCTGCCCCGGACCGCCTCAACGACGCCGTCCAGGACATCGAACAGTGCGTCACGGACATGACCCTTGCCCGGGCTTCGCGCAACCTCGACGAGGAGACGCTCGACGAGGCGATCCTGGCACTCAGGGCGAGCCTGATGAAGCTCGCCCGTGAGGCGTCGCGCATCGAGGAACCCGGCGACGGTGTGGTGTGGCTGCTCCAGGCGGTGCAGCGCAAGGAGGAGGAGTGAGCGGGCCGTCACTGCACCTGGCCTTCGACGTCTCCCGGACGAAGGCCGTGCTCCGTGCTGCCGAGCCGTTCGGCGCTGACCTGACGCACGTGGCCACGGGCTTCCCGGTCGGCGGACAGCGCGGTCCTCACCTGCTGGAGGTCCCGCTCGACGACTTCCTCGCGGGTCTGCACGTGCTGTCGGACTGGCCTGCTCCCGATTCCGTCGAGTGGGACGCGGACCTGCTCGCGCTCGTCAGCGATGTCTTCGACGACGCGGACCAGGCGGCTGCCTGCTTGGAGGAGGCACCGCAGGAGGACGGCACCGGAAGCGCCGGTTCAGCAGACGTCGACGCGGTTCCCAGTCTCCTCGGTGATGACTGGCGCGCTGACCTCACGGGCTTCCAGCAGAGGGACATCGCCAGACTGCTCGCCATGAGGCACGGAGCGAACTTCAGTGTCCCCGGTGCCGGAAAGACGAGGGTCGGGTTGGCGGTCTACGCGGCTATGCGGGAGCGGGGGACGGCCCGGAGGCTGCTCGTGGTGAGCCCCAAGTCGGCCTATGAGTCCTGGATCTCCGAGACCCTGGAGTGTTTCGGGAACCCGCCGGTGATCACCGTCATGGGCAGGACGCCGGATCCGCACGCCGAGATCCTGGTGGTCAATTACGAGCGCCTGGACCGCTCGCTGACAGGACTGGCCGGGTGGCTGCGCGCTGCCCCGTCGATGGTGATCCTCGATGAGGCGCACCGGATGAAGCTGGGGGCCGAGGGGATCTACGGGAGCGCCTGTATGGCGCTAGGCCCGCTGAGCCGGCGCCGTCTGATCCTCACCGGCACGCCGGCTCCCAACGGAGCCCGCGACCTGGAGAACCTGCTGTCGTTCGTCTGGCCTGGCCACGGCCGCCGGGTGGTGACACAAGCGGTGGCGGGCGGCGACCTGGCGCACGCGAGTTCGGTACTCCGTCCGCTGTTCACCCGCACGACGAAGAAGGAACTGGGACTGCCTCCCTTCCAGCCGGTTCTCCGGACGGTGCCGCTGGAGGGGCTGCACAGGGAGATCTACGACGCACTCGTCGGGCGGTTCACCGCGCGCGCCGAGCTGTCGAGGGAAGACTTCGACGCTCTGGGCAAGGCGATGCTCCGGCTGCTCATGGCCGCCACCAGCCCTGCCCTGCTGGTGGAGGGAAGCAGCAGGCACGAGGCCCTCAATTTCCAGGTGCCGCCCCTTGATATTCCGCAGGACGAGCCGCTCTACGCTCTGCTGCAGCGGCTTCCTCAATATGAGATGCCGCCCAAGTACCGGGAACTGCGGGAGATCGTTTCCAGTAATGCGGCAGCGGGCCGTAAAACCCTGGTGTGGTCGACCTTCGTTCGCAACATCACGAGCCTTGAGCGGCTGCTGGGCGAGTTCCAGCCCGCCGTGGTGCACGGCGGCACACAGGACCGGGAGGAGCAGATCGACAGGTTCCGTAATGATCCGGACTGCCTCGTGCTGATCTCCAACCCGGCCACGCTGGGTGAGGGCATCAGCCTGCACCGTCACTGTCACGACGCCGTTTACGTGGACCGTGATTTCATGGCGGGCCGGTTCCTTCAGAGCCTGGACCGCATCCACCGCCTGGGCCTGGCCCCGGATACTGAGACCCGGGTCACGGTGCTCGCGTCAGAGGGCACGATCGACGAGGTGGTGGCCCTGCGTCTTGCGGAGAAACTGGAGTTCATGGGGGCCATCCTGGACGATCCCTCGGTGCGGCAGCTGGGCGATCTCCAGGAGGAGCAGCTGGTGACCGCAGGCATGGACGAGGCCGACATGCGTGCCCTCCTGGAGCACGTACGGGTCGCGGGAGTCCACTGAGAGGCTGCGGCCGGGTGTGCCGGACGGGAGCTGGCGCACCGCTGCGGGCCGATGTGTCCCCTGGTGTCGGTGGCAGATGCGACACTTGCCTGTCTGCATCTGCTACACCAGGAGGACTCGATGGGCGCCCGCGACGACGCGCTGACCTCGATTGAGATTTGTGCCGGCGCCGGGGGGCAGGCCATCGGCCTCCACCAGGCTGGTTTCAAGCACCTCGCACTCGTCGAGATCGATGAGTACGCCGCGGCGACCCTGCGGCGCAACATCGCCCACCGGGACGGCTGGGAATTCGAGCGGGATTTCTGCGACATCATCGAGGGTGATGTCAATGACTTCAAGCCGACGGTGCAGCTGGAAAAGGCTGTGAAATTCCTCGGACACTCCGTGAAAGAGGGGGAACTGGACCTCCTCGCGGGTGGCGTTCCCTGCCCGCCTTTCTCGCATGCGGGAAAGCAACTGGGGAAAGACGACGAACGTGACCTTTTTCCGCGGATGCTGGAGCTCGTGGACGAGCTCCGGCCCAAGGCGGTCATGATCGAGAATGTCCGCGGCATCAAGGACGACAAGTTCATCGAATACCGGGACTGGGTCAAGGCGCGTCTGCAGGGCGGAATTGCCGTGGATCCCGTGACGGGTGTCCGCAGCGAGCTGCCCGGTGCCGGGTACAAGGTATGCGGCTGGGAGGTGCTGGAAGCCAGCGATTTCGGTGTGCCGCAGCTGCGGCCGCGGGCGATCCTCGTAGCCATCCGGGAGGACATCCCGGGCGTTGACGATTTCCAGTGGCCTGTTCCGAATGCGAAGGTCACGACGGTGGGCCAAGCCCTCGGTAAAACGATGGAAGAGCGATACCAGCCGTTCATCGAGAAGGGCGGCGAGCTGGGCCAGAAGGCCGTTCAGGCGCTGGAGGAGTGGCGCAAGAACGCCACCGGTATCGCCCCCACCCTCGTGGGCGGGTCCAAGAAGCACGGCGGCGCCGACCTCGGGCCGAGCCGGGCCAAGGCGGCCTGGGCGAAGCTGGGCGTGAACGCTCTCGGCGTGGCCAACGCGCCGAAGGACGTCGAGAAGAAGGAAAGCGCGGTCCGCGACCTCTTCCGCGCCGGTCCGATGCTCACGGTCACCCAGGCCGCGATCATCCAGGGCTTCCCCCCGGAATGGGACTTCGAGGGGGACCTTTCCGAGGGCAAGAAGCGGCTCCCCGGCAAGACCGCGCAGTACCGGCAGGTCGGCAACGCCTTCCCGCCGCCGGTCGCCCGCGTGGTCGGCGAGGCCATCGCCAAGGTACTGCGCGGGCCGCGCCCGGAGGGCGCGCAGGCCGGGAACTAGCGGCGGCGCTCCTGCACGGCGGCGGTGATCGCCGCCGCGCAGGCCTCCGATCCTTCGTGCTCCCAGAACCGCAGCACGAGCCAGCCGGCCTCCTCGAGCTGGCGGTCGGTGTCGCGATCCCTCGCGATGTTCCGGGCGACCTTCTCCGACCAGTAGCCCTGGTTGGTCTTGGGCGGCACGTAGTGCTCGGGGCATCCGTGCCAGTAGCAGCCGTCCACGAAGACCGCCACCTTCGCCGGCCCGAAAACAAGGTCAGCCGTCCGCCGGAGCCCGGGAAGCGGCCGGGCGGCGACCCGGTAGCGCAGTCCCCGTGCGTGGACGAGACGCCTGATGACCCACTCCGGCTTGGTGTCCCGGCTGCGGATCGCCTGCATGTTGCGCCGCCGGGCAGCCGAGGAGGCCCAGGAACCCTCAGGGGGCTGCCACTGGTCCTCAGCCGTCACGGGTCAGCCCTTCCTCCAGCCGCAGTGCGACCCAGTCCTCCGGTCCCAGCGTGATCTTGTGTGCGGCCGCAAGATCTTGCTGTTCACGCCATTTCCCGCACAGCAGCGTAAGACCGTCCCGCGCTAGGTGCTTCCTGATGTTGCGGGCCCGGCGCAGCGGATCGTGCCTGCCAGCGCCGACCGTCGCGATGACGCTGCGCGGGATGACCTGCCCTTCGAGGTAGCGGAACATCATGGCGAAACGGTGCTCCTGCCCAGGACGCTTCGCCAGGACACGGGCGGCCTCCTCCGCCGTGAGCCGCGTCAGGGGGTTGACCGGCAGCGGCGTCCAGTCGTACAGCGGAACGCTCCACAGCTCCCGGGCATCTACGGCGAGACCTCGTTTGCCGTCCTTGTTGCCCTTGCCGCGGTAGAGCCACGAGCGGTGGGCCCGGACCAGCCACGAGCGGTGCCGATTGCGCCCGAGCTGTATCTGGGTACAGATGCAGAGCTGGCAGTGAGCCTCTGACGGTATCGCCCAGTTCGCCCCGACGGTCGCCTTGATGTCTACAGGTACCGACGCGATGCATGTGTCGAGCGGAGCCTGCTTCGGCAGGCTGAACGACCGCAGCACCTCGTATTCGAGCTTCGCACCTACCGAAGCCCTCTCGCCCGGGTGGACATCAGGAGACAGCAGGTCGAAGCGTCCGGTCCGTGCTCCGTCCAGTACGTAGTCGATGGAGTTGGCAATTGCTCCGGTGTACAGGCCGCCGACATTGAAGGGCCGCAGCCAGTCCAGGACGGCCTGGGCCTCCGGGTCATCGGAGGGGGCGAACAGCACGTGCTCGCCCGCGTCGGAGTTCGTACAGATCTCGCCCGGCTTCTGGAGGACGAGACGCCCCTTGCTCATGCGCGCGCAGCCCCCGCGTCTTCACCGTGGCACTCCGCGTACGGCTTGCCCGAGGTGCACCAGCAGGGGGCCGTGGGGGTGGGGGGCCAGGGGGTGGCTTTGCCTCGGGCGGCCAGGGTGGTGGCGTATTCCGGGAGGAGGGCCGGGGAGGCCGGGGAGGTTTTCTCCGAGGCCGCGAAGGCCTCGTACGAGGGGACGCTGCCCGTCACGATGCCGAGGTTCGTGGTGCCCGAGGCCGACAGGGCGCGGAGGGAGGATTCCACGGACTTGAGGTGGGCTTCCCTGGTGGGGTACTCCGTCGAGAGGGTGGGGTACGAGGTGAGGAGCTCGGACAGTTCGCGGGCCGGCCAGTGCAGGATCGCCACCGGGAAGGGGCGGGACAGGGCGGCGCGGCGGTCGCCGAGTTCGGCGCGCAGGCGGGCGATCTCGGCGCGGAGTTCGGCCGGGTCGTTGGAGCCCAGGGCCCAGATGCGCTTCGGGTCGTGGAGTTCGTCCAGCGGGATCGGGCCGGTGTGGCGGGTGTCGGCCACCATGTCCCAGTCGTCGTGGGGGAGGGCGAGGAGCCGGCGGACGCGGTGGCGGCCCGTCAGGAGTGCGGTGGTGGCGTGGGTGAGGGGGGTGTCCTCCGAGGTGAGGAGGGTGGCCGCCTCCGTGAAGCACTCGTGGGAGGCCTCTAGTTCGTCGTGGGATTCGAGCGCTTCCGCGATGACTTCCCAGGGGGCCGGGTCGGTGGGGGCCGCGGCGCGGATGCCGGAGATCAGGGCGCGGGCCTCGGCCTCGTGGCCGTACTCCCACAGGTTCGCGGCCTGGAGGGCCTTGATCAGGTGGGGGTTGGCGGGGGAGCTGGAGAGGAGCTGGTCGTAGAGGGCGCTCGCGCGTTCCCGGGCGTCGGCCAGTTCGAGGTGGGCGGCGGCCTGGAGGAGCAAGGGCTCCTGGTCCTCGGGGTAGCGGGTCGCCGTGCGGATCAGACGCTCGGCTTCGGCGGTGTGCTCGGCAGGCGTGTCGGGGCGCATGGTTCACACCGTACTGCTGCTGGTCAGTTGAGGGGGGAGGTCTTAGGGTGCCCGCCGTGCGGGATCGCGTGCGGGTGGTGGTGCAGAGGGGCGGCCGGCCGGTGGGGCGGGCGGGCTTCGCGCGGCTGTTGTGGGTGGGTGCCGAGGTGCTCACCACGGTGGGTGTGGTGGTGGCGCTGCTGGTCGTGCACCAGGTGTGGTGGACGAACCGGCAGGCCGCGGCCGCCGCGCAGGAGCAGGTCCAGGTGTTGGAGGAGGGGTGGGGGCGGTCCGGGGGCGGGGCTGAGGTCGGGGCTGAGGTGGGGGCCGAGGTGGGGGCTGGGGCCGGGGTCGGGGGCGCGTCTGAGTCTCCTTCCGGGGGTGGGGATCCGGTCGTCGTCGAGGGGGGCTCCGGTGGTCCTCCGGCGTCGCGTGCTCCCGGGCGGGGAGGGGTGGCGTCGCCGTCGGCCGGGCAGCCTGCTCCGGGCAAGGCGCCGGTGAGGGCGCCCGCGCGGGACGAGGCGTACGCGGTGTTGCGGATTCCGCGGCTCGGGCTCGCCGTGCCCGTCGCCGAGGGGGTCGACAAGCGGGCCGTGCTGGACAAGGGGTACGCCGGCCACTACCCGGGGACCGCGCAGCCCGGGGCGGAGGGGAACTTCGCGCTCGCCGGGCACCGGAACACGCACGGGGAGCCGTTCCGGTATCTGAACCGGCTGCGGGACGGGGACGAGGTGTACGTCGACGTGCGGGGGCGGCGGTACGTGTACGTGGTGGGGAAGGTGCTGGCGGAGACGAGCCCGGGGGACGTGGGGGTGATCGGGGCGGTGCCGCGGAGTGGGGTGAAGCCCGGGTACGGGTACGAGGCGGCCGGGTCCTACATCACGTTGACCACGTGTACGCCCGAGTACACCTCCAAGTACCGGCTGGTGGTGTGGGGGACCCTCAAGACCGTTGTCAGTGCCGAGCGTTAGTATCGGTCGTGAGTTCGTTCAGTCGATGAGGGTTCGAGGAGGGGTGGGGATGGTGTTCGAGCGGCTTGTTCGTGCGCGGTCCGCTGCCGGCTCTTTCGTCCTCTCGTCCTCGCGAGTGGTGCGCCTTCTCGTCGCGCTGTTGCTGCTCGGCGGGTTCCTCGGGCTGGTGTCCGGGGAAGCGGGGCTGGCCGCCGGGGTGGTCGTGCTGGCCGCCGCCGTCGCGTTCGGGGCCGCCGTGCTGGCCGCGTGCCTCGTGCGGCCCGTGCCTCCGCACCGAATACGTACCGCGATCCGTGATCGCGAGCAGCGCACGGCGTTCCTGCCGCAGCGCGATCCCGACGCCTCGGGCCGGTCGCGGCCCAGGGCGCCCGGCCGTCTGGTCCTGACGGCCGCGTAGGGGCGCGCAGTGCCTCCTGCCTTCTGCTGATCCATCGCTGTTGTCGCCCCTCGCGGGTCGTCACGCCGAAATGCACCTTTTTCGACGTTTGACGAGACCCCTCGGAGGGCCCGCGTGTCCGTTTTCACTGATCTTGTCGTCGAGCTGGGCCGGCTCCTGGAGCCGGTGCTGGCCGAGTCCGCGACCGCTGCCGCGATCGTGCTGTTCACCGTTCTCGTGCGGCTGGCCCTGTACCCGCTGGGCCGGGCCGCGTTCCGTGCGGCGACGCCGGCGGCCGGCTGCCTGCCCATGCTGCTGCAGCTGCCGGTGTTCTACCTGATGTACCAGTCCTTCTCCTCGGGCGGTGAGCTGCTCGGGCACCGGCTGTTCGCCGCGCCGCTCGGTGCGCGCTGGACGGGGGCGCTGGAGGAGGGCGGCCCGTTCGGGGCGCAGGGGCTGGTGTTCCTCGGGCTGTTCGCGGCCATCGCGGTGGTGGCCGCCTGGAGCGCGGTGCGGGGGCGGCGGGCTGCCGCGGCCGCGCCCGTGCCCGTGTCCGTGGCCGTGCCGGTCGCGGGGAAGGGCAAGGGTGGCCAGCCCGCGCTGAGTGCCGAGCAGGTGGAGGCGATGCGGAAGGTGGGCGGCGTGCTGCCCCTGCTGTCGTTCGGGACGCTGGTCACGGCCGCCGTGGTCCCGCTGGCCGCCGGGCTCTACCTGCTGACCACCACCGCCTGGTCGGTCGGGGAGCGGGCCTGGCTCCAGTACCGCAAGGACAGCGCCGCGCGTTCCAGTCTGTGAACGGGGTCTTGCGGATTGGGCGGACATCTTGGAGGATCGACCAATCCTCCGATGGCCGCAACCCATCGGCCGGCCCGTGCCATGCCCGTTCCACCGGCATGCCCATGGGTCGACCACCCACGACCACGGGAGAATGCAAATGAAGCTGCTGCGTGTCGGACCCGCCGGGTCGGAGCGCCCCGCGCTGCTCGACCAGGACGGGACCCTGCGGGACCTGTCCGGCCTGATCACGGATGTGGACGGCGCCCTGCTGTCCGACGAGTCCGTGCTGTCCCGGGTGCGGGAGGCCGCGGAGGGCGGCGAGCTGCCGGTGCTGGACGCCGAAGGGCTGCGGATCGGCTCCGCGGTCGGCCGGATCGGCAAGGTCGTGGGCATCGGGCTGAACTACTTCGGGCACGCGGCCGAGATCGGCGCGGAGCCGCCGGCCGAGCCGATCCTGTTCCTGAAGGCCGCGGACACCGTGGTCGGCCCCGACGACACCGTGCTCATTCCGCGCGGCAGTGTGAAGACCGACTGGGAGGCCGAGCTCGGCGTCGTCATCGGCAGCACCGCCCGCTACCTGGGCTCCGCCGAGGAGGGCCTCGCGCACGTCGGCGGCTACACGCTGGTCAACGACGTGTCGGAGCGCGAGTTCCAGATCGAGCGCGGCGGCACCTGGGACAAGGGCAAGAACTGCGAGACTTTCACCCCGCTCGGCCCGTGGCTGGTCACGGCCGACGAGATCCCGGACCCGCAGGTCCTGGACGTCAAGCTGTGGGTCAACGGCGAGCTCAAGCAGGACGGCAACACCGCGGACCAGATCTTCCCGGTGGGCGAGGTCGTCCGGTACCTGAGCCAGTTCATGACCCTGTACCCGGGTGACGTCATCGTCACCGGCACCCCAGCCGGCGTGGCCATGGGCCAGCCGGAGCCGAAGCCGTACCTGCGGGCCGGCGACGTGGTGGAGCTGGAGATCGAGAAGCTCGGCCGGCAGCGGCAGGAGTTCAAGAGCGCGTAGCACGTGGCGCGTAGCGCATGGGGGAGGGGGGGGGGGGGGGGGGGGGGAGAGCGGGCGTCCCGCGGGTGGTGTGGGATCTGAGAGGCTCTACGCTGCGCCGCGCTGCGCCGAAAGGTGGCGGGAGAAGAT